>NZ_JAKEVK010000017.1:0-47938 GCF_022398435.1 Pseudoalteromonas sp. Isolate6
TTATTATATTTATTGAACTTTTTTAACTCGATGCGATATTTTTGAGCGAAATTGAAGGAAATCTCAAGAACAAGCTTACTCCAATTGCTGAGTTCCACAGTATTAAAAACAAAAAACCCAGCATAAGCTGGGTTTTTGAATTCTTGAAACGTAATAAATTAACGCTTAGAGAACTGTGTCTTCTTACGTGCTTTCTTAAGACCAACTTTCTTACGCTCAACTTTACGAGCATCACGAGTAACAAAGCCAGCTTTACGTAGAGTTGGACGTAGTGACTCGTCAAACTCCATTAGTGCACGTGTGATACCGTGACGGATAGCACCCGCTTGACCAGTTGTACCACCACCTGCAACAGTGATGTATAAGTCAAACTTTTCTGTCATTTCAACTAACTCTAGAGGCTGACGAACAACCATGCGAGAAGTTTCACGACCGAAGAACTCTTCTAAAGAGCGCTTATTGATTACGATGTTGCCAGTGCCTGGGCGTAGGAATACGCGAGCACTTGAACTTTTACGACGACCTGTACCGTAGTATTGATTTGCCATGATAGTGCTCCTTAAATGTCTAGAACCTGAGGCTGCTGTGCAGCGTGGTTGTGCTCGTTACCAGCGTAAACTTTAAGTTTACGGAACATTTCACGACCTAGAGGACCGCGAGGTAACATGCCTTTAACCGCTTTCTCGATGATCATTTCAGGCTTTTTAGCTTGAAGTTTCTCAAAGTTGATAGACTTAAGGCCACCTGGGTAACCAGAGTGAGCATAGTACATTTTGTCCTGAGTTTTATTACCAGTTACAGTAACTTTCTCAGCGTTGATTACGATGATGTAATCACCAGTGTCAACGTGTGGAGTGTACTCAGCTTTATGCTTACCGCGAAGGCGACGAGCGATTTCAGTAGCGATGCGACCTAAAGTTTTACCTTCAGCGTCAACTACGTACCAGTCACGTTTTACAGTTTCTGGTTTAGCAACAAACGTTTTCATTATAAAAATCCAAAGTTTTCAATTTTAAAACCACAGGCAGTCCTTGGACTACCGCTCTACTTGTATTTGCTTTAACCCCTTCGAGTTTAAGACTTTTATGCCGCTCAAGTCAGTGGCTAAGCCGACGAGGGCAATAGAACGCAACGTGGCAGGCCGCGGATTATAGCAAGCCTTCTGGGTGAAAACCAGCGCTTGGTGCTTTTTTCTACAAGAAAATCTGAAGAATTTCGAAAAAAATCGAAAAGGCAAAAAATCCAACGAAACGATGACGTATGCGTGAAACGGACTTATTCAAATACGATGTTTACCACCCCATGTCGAACAAGTCCTCTTAACAGAAAAGTAATTGCCGTTAGGCTAAGTGCTCTTTTGCTAAATATTCATGGGATTGCATTTCTTGCAAACGGCTTATGCAGCGTTTGAACTCAAAATTCAGTGTGCCATCGGTATAAAGTTCAGTAATAGGCGCCGCCGCCGAGATGATAAGCGTCACATTTCGCTCGTAAAATTCATCCACAAGCGCAATAAAACGTCTTGCAGCATCATCGTTTTGCTGGCCCATTTGCTTCACATTAGACAAGATAACAGTGTTATATAACCGGCTGATTTCCATGTAATCCACTTGCGAACGAGCGGTTTCACATAGCGCAGGAAAGTCAAACATAACGATACAGTCAGACACCATTCGAGTTTGGATCATCCGACCTTCAATCTCGATTGCTTTGCCAGCAGTACCCGGCTCTGGAGACAATTTGTTAAAGTAATCGAATAAGTTTTCATCAGCTTGCTTATCAAGCGGACTGTGAAAAATTTCCGCTTGTTCCAAAGTACGTAAACGATAGTCAATACCCGAGTCTACATTAACAACCTCAGTATTGGCCTTTACCAACTCAATGGCAGGTAAAAATCGAGCTCGCTGCAGCCCATTTCGGTACAGTTCATCGGGGATTATATTAGAAGTCGCTACCAATACGATTCCACGTTCAAACAGCGCCTGCATTAATCCACCAAGTAGCATGGCATCGGTGATGTCTTGGACAAAAAATTCATCAAAACAAATAAGATCAGTTTCTGATTTAAAAGTGTCGGCAATGCTTTCCAGCGGATTTTTTACGTCTTTGAGCTTTTTCAATTCTGCGTGAACACGATGCATAAAGCGGTGAAAATGCACCCGCATTTTGCGCTCCGTCGGCAACGCATCGTAGAAAGTATCAACTAGATAAGTTTTTCCACGCCCTACTCCACCCCAAAAGTATAAACCCTTCACTTTTGGTTGCTCAACTTTGCCAAACAAGCGTGAGAAGAAACTTTGTTTGGCTGGTGGCTGATTGACAAGGTCGTCATACAGTCGCTGTAAATGCTTTACGGCATTTTCTTGCGCACTGTCATATTGAAAATCATCACGTTGTAGGTCTTGCTGATATTTTTCCCAAGGCGTCATCGACTTAAATATTTTTTTACGATTTGTTTGTAGGTTATATTAACACGACTGTATTCACAGCGTATATTTAACTCTAACAGAGTTTTAATTTTATTTGCCGTTGAGGCACACAGGGAGAAACATATGACTACCGTTACTTGGCTTGGATTACTGATCATTGTTGCCATTGCTGCATTCTTTTTAGGTGGCTTTGTAACGAAAAAGCAGTTCAAACACCATGAGTTAGAAGTGCAAGCACAACAAGCTAAACACGACCTTGAGCAATATCGTCAAGATGTATCAGATCACCTATCTAGCACCAAAAAGCTGGTAAATAAAATGCAAGATAGCTATCAGCAATTGCTTACCCATGTGGAAGAAACGAATCAGCTACTTACACAGGATCGCCCATCTCATCCTGCGGATCCTTTTTTCTCGAAAGAGACCACAGAACAGCTACAAGCTTCTCTACAAGCACGTCCAGAGAGAAGACGTAAGCAAGATCCAAGCTTTGAGGCGCCACCAAGTGATTATGCAGAAGGTGAAACAGGGTTATTTTCTGGTCAAAAAAAAGAAAGTGAGCAAATTAAAGCCTCTTGATGAAACTTTTTGTCGACCCCATAGTCTTTAAAAGAAGTTATTGATTACTAATAAGAGGCTAGTTATCAGCCTCTTATGACCTATATTAACGCTAATAGCGGAGTACTTCACGACTATGAAATTTAAACTATCTTTGTTATCGGCCGCTTTACTCTCTTCTAGCTTATTGCTGTTACCGCAGCAAAGCATGGCCAAACTTCCTGTTGCCGTGGACGGCCAGCAGCTGCCAACGCTAGCACCCATGCTGGAAAAAGTAGCCCCCGGCGTTGTCAGTATCCAAGTAAAAGGCGCTAAAGAAGTGCGTCGTCGCGTCGACCCTTTCGATTTTTTCTTTGGACAACCGCAACCACGTAGCCAAAAGCGCCCTTTTAGTGGCCTCGGCTCAGGTGTCATTATCAATGCAGATAAAGGCTATGTGGTTACGAACAATCACGTTATTGATGATGCAGACGAAATGCTGGTCACTCTGAAGGATGGCAGAGAGTTTGAGGCTAAATTAATCGGTAGCGACGCCGAATCTGATATCGCATTACTACAAATCGATGGCGAAGACCTAACAGAAATCAAACTCGCTAATTCAGACAAGTTGAGAGTGGGTGATTTTTCCGTTGCTATTGGTAACCCATTTGGTTTAAGTCATACAGTCACTTCAGGGATAATCAGTGCACTAGGTCGTAGCGGCCTGAATATCGAAGGCTATGAAGACTTTATCCAAACAGATGCGGCAATCAACCAAGGCAACTCAGGTGGTGCTTTGGTTAACTTAAACGGCGAACTCATTGGTATCAACACTGCTATTTTAGGTGCATCTGGTGGAAATGTAGGGATCGGCTTTGCTATTCCGTCAAACATGATGAAAAATCTGGTGGACCAAATTGTCGAGTATGGCGAAGTTCGCCGTGGCTCATTAGGTATTTTAGGCCGTACCCTAGATGCTGGTCTAGCTAAAGCGCAAGGTTTCGAAGTTAAACGTGGTGCTTATGTCATGCGTGTAGTTGAAGACTCAGCAGCGGACAAAGCCGGCCTGAAAGCCAATGATGTTATTGTCAGCCTAAACGGAGACGAAATTGAGAGCTTTAATGAACTTCACGGTAAAGTGGCGACAATGGGTGAAGGTCGTGAAGTGCGACTTGGCGTCTACCGTGATGGCAAGACCAAATTTATCGACGTGGAGCTTGGTGGCAAGCAAGAAGAACAGGCTAACGCTGAGGACGTACATCCAAACCTACGAGGTGCGGTACTAGAGAGCGGCGAGCGCAACGGCAATGAAGGTGTCGTTATCACATCTATAGAACCTCGTTCACCAGCAGCACGTGTTGGACTTGAAGAGGGCGATGTGATCATGCAAGTGAATCGAAAACGCGTTACTAGCGTCAAAGATATGTCTAAGCTTATCGACGGTATCAAAGGCAATATTGTGCTTGGGATTAAACGTGACCGTGAAACGGTTTTCTACCTCATTCAGTAACGAAATCGAGAAATATTAAAATGAAACACAGCGAAACTTGTCGCTGTGTTTTTTTTTGTGTCATTATTAGCAGTATCAGATAACGATAAATATAAGCTCTTGTGTTCAAATTAATTAAATTCATTTTTCCACCGCTGCTTGCCGGGCTTGGGATCGCTTTTATCATCATTTGGTTTAATCCTGAATTAAGGGAAAACCTGCCAAAGCTTGAGGCCCCACATATTCAGGCCCACCATATGAGTTTTGCTGATGCAGTAGAAAAAACCGCTCCAGCTGTCGTGACGATTTTTTCCGAGGGTTTTAGCAATCAACCAAGATATCAGCGCCAAAGTACGGTTAGAGAGCTTGGCTCTGGTGTTATTATGAGCCGAGACGGTTACATACTGACAAACTATCATGTGGTGAACAATGCTGATCAAATCATTGTGCTTCTTCCTGATGGCCGCCAGTATAGCGATACGCAACTAATTGGCTTTGACACCATTACGGATTTAGCTTTATTAAAAATTCCAGCAGAGAATTTGCCAGTCATTCCTATCGATCATGATTACTCGCCCCGTGTTGGAGATGTGGTGCTCGCAATTGGTAATCCGTTGAACATTGGACAAACCATTACGCAAGGTATTATCAGTGCTACAGGTAAACAAACACTTACGGAAAGCCAGTTCAATAATTTACTGCAAATGGATGCGGCAATTAATGTTGGTAATTCCGGTGGTGCCGTTGTCAATTCTAATGGTGCACTCGTTGGTATTACCTCTGCACAATTTCGCACGCGCTTGAACATTGATATTCAAGGTATCTCGTTTGCAATCCCTTATGACCTTGCATTGGATGTCATGCATAAACTCATTATGGATGGCCGAGTGATCCGAGGTTATCTCGGCTTCAGAGGCACGCCAGTTGACAATACAGGTAAAAGCGTAACGGATCTCTACACACCAATTGTCGGCCTTGCGGTGAGCGAATTAGACCCACTAGGCCCTGCATGGCAAGCAGGTATGAAAGAACACGATATTGTCGTTAAAGTAGGTGGAGAGCCTGTGACTAATCCACAGAGGACATTAAAAACGATAGGTAATACCGCGCCTGGTACAAAACTCGAGTTTGAAGTACTCAGAGGGGGGCAGCGCCTCACCATTACGGTGGAAGTCGCTGAACTCGAAACAGGGTTATATTAGGCAAAAAGGTTAAGCAAAAAGCGTCCAGATGGACGCTTTTTCGTTTTTTATACTAACTTACTTAATTAAGCTTAGGTTTTACGGCGTTTTATATTTGCACCTAAACGACTTAGCTTATCTTCTATCTTCTGATAACCCCTATCAACGTGATAGATGCGGTCGACAACGGTTTCGCCCGTTGCAACAATTCCCGTTAATATAAGACTCGCTGATGCGCGTAAATCGGTTGCCATCACCTGAGCACCTGATAGCGATTCAGTCTCACCACAGATTGCAGTGTTGCCTTCTAAACGAATATTTGCGCCCATGCGCTGTAGCTCCGGCACATGCATAAAGCGATTTTCAAAGATAGTTTCTGTGATTGTCGCACTCCCTTCAGCCACCACATTTAATGCAGTAAACTGAGCCTGCATATCTGTTGGAAAACCTGGATGTGGCATGGTTTTGATATTAACGGCTTTCAAAGTGCGTTGACGCATATCTACATAAATATTGTCTTCACTTACCTCAACAATAGCATTAGCAGCTCGTAGCTTTTCAAGTACAGGCTCAAGGCTATGATAATCCGTGTTTTTACAGAGTACTTCGCCTTTTGCCATTGCCGCAGCAACTAAAAAGGTCCCCGTTTCAATACGATCTGGAAGGATTTTATGCTCGCAACCGTTGAGACGTTCAACGCCTTCGATCTCGATTCGGCTGGAGCCTGCACCGCTGATCTTGGCACCCATAGCAACTAAGCATTCCGCTAAGTTAATAATCTCAGGCTCTCTTGCAGCATTGTCTATCACAGTTTTACCATCGGCGAGGGTTGCAGCCATCAGTAAGTTTTCAGTAGCACCAACGCTGACGGTTTCCATAAAGATCTCGGCGCCCCGCAGACGACCCTCAGTTACCGCATGGATGTAACCATTCTCAACTTTGATCTTAGCACCCATTTTCTCAAGCCCAGAAATATGCAGATCGACAGGACGAGCACCGATAGCACAACCTCCTGGCAGTGAAACCTGAGCTTGACCAAACCTTGCAACTAATGGGCCTAGCGCCAAGACCGACGCACGCATTTGCTTAACGAGCTCATAAGGTGCAAGCACGCTATTTACCGTGGCACCATTGATTTCTAAGATATCACCATCCCACTCAACTGCAGCACCTAATGTTTTTAATAAAGCTTCAGTGGTACCAATATCGCGTAAGTGCGGTACATTAGAAAAACGGCTTTTACCATCACCAAGCAGAGCGGCGAATAAAATAGGTAGGGCTGCGTTTTTAGCCCCGGAAATAGTGACTTCACCGGCTAAAGTGGTGCCACCTTGGATAACAAACTGATCCATTGCGGCACTCCGTTATTGTGGAAGAATAAATTTGCGCTCTTTTTGCCATTCATCAGGTGTGAATGCACGGATGCTAACAGCATGCATAGTGCCGTCTTTAATAGTATCCATCAGTGGGCCATAGATAAGCTGTTCTCTTTTCAGCCTTCTTAATCCGTCAAAACACGTTCCAACAGCAATGACTTCGTAGTGACTACCATTAGCTTTGACGATGATCTCGTCAAGTGATAGCGCATCTTTTAATAAAGTTTCGACTTGATTTGTTTCCATTAGACTCACTCAAATAGGGTTGTCACCTGTCCCAACTCCATTAAATTTTGCAGTTGTTCAGGCGTATTTTTCAGCTCGAGACGAATGTCGCGCTGTTTCAATTGACCTAAAGAGTGAATTAACCAAGCTAAGCCCGCAGTGTCAACCCTTGTCACCTCAGAAAGGTTAAAATAGACGGTTGATTGTGCATTTTTCAACACTTGAACGATGGTTGACTGTTTCAGTGCGCTTGGCAAACTCGCTCTTGTAAGTTCACCAGTTAACACGATTTCACCTTTACTTTCGGTGAATGAAATATTAGGCGTCACCATCATCCCCTCTAAATTGCACTGGTAGCTTGCTCTTTTTATCCAACAGTTGGATCACATGTTCAATACCTTGCTGGCGCAAAATACCGTGTAGCTCCGATTGTTTGGCATCGAGTAAACTAATGCCTTCCGCCATCATGTCAAAAGCACGCCAATCGCCGTCTTGACCACGTCTAACCTTAAAGTCAATTTTGATATCAGGCTTTCCAGGCTCTACAATTTTGGTCTTAACAACCACGACGCCCTCGCTCTCAAATGGGCGATGCTCACCAAATTCTACTTTCTGATCTTTATATTGAGTAAACACGCCAGCATAAGTCGCTACCAAGTAATTTTTGAATACTTCAATAAACTCTTTAATATGCTCAACAGCTGCTGCTTTCTCTTGTTTATCCTCAATATTGCGGACGGTCTGAATATAAGATCCTAGTACACGATACGCGGCATATTTGTAATCAATGTAAGGCAAGAGCTCTTCTTCAACGATCACACGTAGGTGTTCTTTGTCTTTTGCAATGATGCTTTGATCTTTGGTAACACGCTGAAAAGTTTGCGCCGCAACTTGCTCTACCATTTTGTATGGATCGCTTGAGTCCACTTCTTTCGCCTGAACCAATGCAGTAGCCATCAAGGCTACAAACAAAGTCAGACATTTTACATAGATATTTTTTAACATATTTACTCGCTCCCTTGATTAAATAGGAACTGACCGATTAGCTCTTCTAATACAAGTGCGGATTTTGTATCTGTGATCATGTCACCGTCTTTTAATGCCTTTGTTTCCACACCAAAGAGAGACTCTAGATCAACGCTATCTTCACTCGTTACTTCCTGACCAAGACATTTTTGCTTCGCTGATTCGGCGGCAATAACGGGAGAAATACCTAAATATTGCTCACCTAAAATGCCCGACGTCAAAATCGAAACCGACGATGTATCAGAAAACTGACACTCGTAGTTTTTATCTAAACTCATTGAAACTACCGGCACGAACTCTTGTGGATGGATGTGAATTCCATCAACACGACCAATCACAACCCCACCCACCTTAATTGGAGCACGGGTTTTCAACGAGCCTATATTTTCGAATTTAGCCTGTAAGGTGTAGGTCTCACCATTGCCGCTTAAGCCTGAGTTAGCCACCTTTAGCGCCAACATTACAAATGCAGCAACGCCCAACGCCACGAACAAGCCAACTAAAATTTCTATTTTCCGTGTATTCATTTTTAAAAACCTTTTAACTTGAGAACATAACCGCTGTTAATACAAAGTCAAAGCCAAGTACAGCCAGTGAAGAATGTACTACCGTCTCTGTCGTCGCTTTACTTATTCCTTCTGAAGTAGGAATACAGTCATAGCCTTTGTATAGCGCGATCCAAGTTACTAATAGTGCAAATACGAAACTCTTAATAAGACCATTTAAGATGTCTTGTTGAAACGACACTTGCGATTGCATAATTGACCAGAAGCTACCTGAATCTACGCCTAACCAATCAACACCCACCAAGTGTGCGCCTAAAATAGCGATCGCAGAGAATATCAGTGCGAGTAATGGCATACTAATAAAACCGGCCCAAAAGCGAGGGGCTACCACGCGCTTAAGCGGGTCTATCGCCATCATTTCTAAACTAGATAATTGCTCAGTTGCCTTCATCAAACCGATTTCTGCAGTTAACGCACTGCCTGCGCGCCCTGCAAATAAGAGTGCGGTTACCACAGGGCCTAGCTCTCTGAGTAAACTCAAAGCAACCAAAGGCCCTAGGCTATCTTCTGCGCCGTATCCAACCAACACGGTATAGCCTTGTAATGCCAATACCATGCCGATAAATAAACCCGACACCATGATAATCAACAATGACTGATGACCAACCATGTAAAGTTGCTTTATCAACAGTGGCGTGCCTTTTCGGAAATTAGGTAAGCTACATAGCGCACCAAAAAGCATCGTTGTGGCACGGCCAAGCGCAGCAAAACGGCTAAGAGTTTTGTGGCCTAGTTTTTGTAAAAAGTCGACCATATTCACTCTCCTTGCAACAGCGCTTGCTGATAATCAGGCGCTTTAAAGTGGAATGGTACAGGCCCATCCGCAAGGCCCTGTAAGAACTGCTGCACTAATGGCGATTCGTGTTCAAGCATCTGCTCAGGGGTTCCTGTACCAATCACACCTTGCTCAGCAATAATGACGACGTGATCGGCAATACTCAGCACTTCGGTGACATCATGGGTGACTATCAGCGACGATAACCCCAACACTTCATTCAGAGACTTAATCAACCGAACTAGAACACCCATGGAAATCGGATCCTGACCTGCAAACGGTTCATCATACATAATTAATTCAGGATCAAGCGCGATAGCACGCGCTAGAGCAGCACGTCTTGCCATACCACCAGAAAGCTCCGCTGGCATTAAATCTTTTGCACCACGAAGACCAACGGCTTGGAGCTTCATCAACACCACTAAACGAATTAACTCTTCAGATAGTTCAGTATGCTCGCGTAGGGGAAAAGCCACATTGTCGAACACACTCATATCGGTAAACAAAGCACCGCTTTGAAATAACATGCTCATGCGCGTTCGAGCTTGATACAAAGCTGTTCGTGACATATTAGGGATACTGTTTCCAGCAAAAAGAATATCACCGCTATCAGGCTTAAGCTGACCACCAATTAAACGAAGCATGGTGGTTTTACCAATACCGCTCGGCCCCATTATTGCGGTAATTTTGCCCTTTGGTACAGAAAAGCTCATGTTTTTGTAGATGATCCTTTCACCCCGAGAGAAGGTTACATCCTTGATTTCTACAATTGACTGCGACAAGTCGCTCTCCAGATCCAGACTATATTCATCCAAGTATGATACTTTTTTTTCAAACAAGATGGAAAATCGTTTTGGTAAAATTTTGTAAGTCGTGAAATGTAACGGTTTGCTTATACTTTCCAGAGCGCTTTTGGTAGTATCTAACGAAATTTTAATCCTATTGGCTAGAGGTTCATGGTTTTATCGTTTGTTATTCTCATTCTTGGCTTCATTGCATTGGTTTGGAGTGCTGACCGCTTTGTTTTTGGTGCGGCTGCTCTTGCACGAAACTTTGGTGTACCGACATTAATTGTTGGTTTAACTATTGTGGCCATGGGTTCTTCAGCGCCAGAAATGATGGTTGCTGCGCAAGCCGCTCTTGCAGATAAAACAGACACCGCCGTAGGTAATGCCATAGGTTCTAACATTGCCAATATTTTGCTCGTTTTGGGCCTTACTGCGTTATTAAGACCGCTATCAGTCGGTTCTGGTATTTTACGCCGCGAAATGCCGCTGTTAGTTATCGTTTCACTAGTTGCGTGGTATATCGTAAGTGATAACCACTTTAGCTTCGTTGAAGGTGTTTTATTATTAGTGGGTTTTATCGCTTTTCTGATCACATTAATCATCATCACAAAACGTGGTGATGGAGATAGCGATGACCCATTTGTAAGTGAGGCCTGCGAGGAAGTACCAGATAATATCCCAACTCAAAAGGCCTTATTTTGGTTAGTTGTAGGAATGATCCTACTGCCAGTTAGCGCGGATTACTTGGTTGGTGCAGCCGTTGATATAGCCAAATATTTTGGTATGAGTGACTTGCTTATAGGGCTAACCATTATTGCCGTTGGCACTAGCCTACCAGAGCTTGCCGCCTGTATTGCTGGCGTGTTGAAAAATGAAGACGACTTAGCCCTTGGTAATATTATTGGTTCGAATATTTTTAACATCTTGGCGGTGCTATCGATTGCCGGGATCATGAATCCATCCGTCCTCGACGCCAATATTGCTTCACGTGATATCTTTATTATGCTCGGCGCGACACTGCTGCTTATCCTAATGAGCCTCAGCTTGACAGGTAAGCGTCGCATTAACCGTTTAGAAGGCGGCATACTTGTCGCAAGCTTCGCCGGTTACATTTACTACATCATTTAAGGAAGTCTAGTGACAAAGAGCCCATTTATCGATTCTGCAAATCAAGTTTTTGCTACCGAACTTGCAGCAATAGAAGAAGTGCAGCAGTTCGTTGATCAACAATTTGCAAAAGCCTGTGAAATTATGTTTGGCTGCCAAGGCCGGATCATCGTAATTGGCATGGGTAAATCTGGCCACATTGGTAATAAAATTGCAGCAACGCTCGCAAGTACCGGCAGTCCTGCGTTTTTTGTTCATCCAGGCGAAGCGAGTCACGGCGACTTGGGTATGATCACCAAAGATGATGTAGTATTGATGATCTCCAACTCGGGGGAAACCCAAGAGGTAATCTCAATCCTACCTGTGATTAAGCGCTTAGGTGCGCCAGTAATCTCCATGACAGGTAACCCTAACTCTACAATGGCTCTAAACGCGACAGTCCATCTTTGTGTCAAAGTATCAAAAGAGGCGTGCCCATTAGGGCTTGCACCTACAGCTAGCACCACAGCTACGCTAGTGATGGGTGATGCACTCGCAGTTGCGCTACTTGAAGCCAGAGGCTTCACGGCTGATGATTTTGCGCTCTCCCATCCTGGCGGTAGTTTAGGAAGACGACTACTACTAACCGTTGCTGACGTCATGCATCAAGGAGATGCAATCCCAATGGTCGACAGCCATTGCACAGTTAAAGAGGCCTTGTTTGAGATCTCTGCCAAAAGTTTAGGTATGACCGCAATCGTAGATGAAAACATACAATTACAAGGTATTTTTACCGATGGCGACTTACGCCGTATTATTGAACAAAAGATCGATATTCACACCACCCCTATCACGCAAGTAATGACGGCAAAAAGTACAACAGCACGCGCCGATATGCTCGCGGCTGAGGTACTCAATATCATGGAAACCAAGCGAATTAATGGCTTAATTGTGGTAAATGAAAACAACGTTCCGGTTGGTGCCTTAAATACGCAGGATTTACTTAGAGCGGGGGTACTGTAATGCAGTTTGAAGATTTATATCAGGCAATTTCAACTACAGCTTGGGAAAAAGCAAAGCAAATTAAATTATTGATTTGTGATATTGATGGCGTGTTTTCAGATGGCCGTATATACCTTGGCAATAATGGCGAAGAACTGAAAGCTTTTAATACCAAAGACGGGTTTGGTATTAAGGCTTTGATTGATTGTGGAATTGAGGTTGCAGTGATCACAGGAAGACATTCACAAATTGTTCAGCAACGCATGACTAGTTTAAATGTAACTTATATTTACCAAGGTCAAGAAAACAAGGTAGTGGCATATGATGAACTGAAAGCTAAGCTTAACCTTAGCGATGATGAAATCGCGTATATTGGTGATGATGGTCCAGACCTACCCGTAATGGAACGAGTCGGTTTCGCCGTTGCCGTCAATGATGCACACCCTCTTGTTAAGCACATCGCTCATTACACGACCTTAATGCCTGGTGGTTTTGGTGCTGTGAGAGAGCTTACTGATCTCATTATGCTTAGCCAGAAGCACTTATTAACTTCCAAAGGATCAAGTACATGACCGTATTGCGTGTCATTTTACTCATTGTTTTCGCTTCTTTAATGATATGGATGTGGTCACCCATGTTCAATCCATCAGAGACGGATCCAACAAAGGAAGATGAACCGTTAGCTAAGCCAGATTACGTTGCAACCACGCTTCAACAAACGACCTATAGTGAAAATGGCTTATTAAACTATCAAGTAACTGCTGATAAGATGGAGTTGTATCAAGATCTTGGCTTTAGTCACTTTGAAAAACCTATTTTCACTTTGTATAACGGTGAGCAAAATTGGCAAATAAGTTCATCGGAAGCAACATTATACGAAAACAATACTTTAATCTTGGAAGGCAATGTATTGGCAAAGAATTTAACACCTAACGCCATGATCACTGATATTAATGCCGACAATGTAAGAGTTGAAATTAAGCAAAAATTGATGAAGTCGGAACACCCTGTTGTTATCACGGGTCCTAGTCTTAGGATCACGGGTAAAGGGCTACATGCGGATCTGCAAAAGCAAGTGATCGAACTCATCAACCACACAAAGACAATTTATTATGACCAGTAAAATCATTAACAACCTAGTTTGCATCGGCTTGCTTGCAAGTTCTACTCTGGCTATTGCCGCAGAACAAAATGAAGTCATTATTGATGCTGGCCGTCAGCAAGCTCAGCTGCAAAGCAATATCGGTATTTTTGAACAGAATGTTGTAATTATTCATGGCAACAGAAAAATAAATGCTGACCGCCTAGAGGTTCACCGCCGCGCAGAGCTTGGTACAAATAAACAGCTGCTTGTTGCAACTGGCAGCCCTGCCACTTTTAGCGAACGTCAACCTGATGGCAACTTGCTAGAAGCCAAAGCAAATGAAATCCGTTACGATGTAGCTAAAGGAACCCTAGTGATTTCTGGCGATGCGGAAATCAATCAAACTGGGCAAAAAATCAATGCGCAAGTCATCACCTACGACATTGAAAAGCAATTGATCAGCGCTGAGCGCTCAGATCAAGAAGACTCCCGTGTAAGAACCATACTTGTTCCTGTAGATGATAAAAAAGACGCAAAAGATAAAAAAGCGCAGGAAGAAGGTAACAATTAATGAGCGAGCTCAAAGCAACGGGTTTAGCAAAGAGTTATAAAGGTCGTGAAGTCGTCAAGAATGTTGGCTTAAGTGTCCAAGCTGGCAGTATTGTAGGTTTGTTAGGCCCAAATGGCGCAGGTAAAACCACTACTTTTTACATGATAGTAGGATTAGTACCAAGCGATAAAGGTTTTATTCAGATTGATGGCGAAGACATCACTTTACTACCGATGCATAGCCGCGCGCGACTTGGCATTGGCTATCTTCCGCAAGAGTCTTCAATCTTTAGAAAGCTCACGGTCTATCAAAATTTAATGGCGATTTTAGAAACTCGAAAAGACTTAACTAAAGTTGAAAGAGAGGCTGAGCTAAATGAGTTATTAGATGAATTTAATATTCAACATATTCGCGATTCACAGGGTATGGCATTATCGGGAGGCGAAAGAAGACGGGTAGAAATTGCTCGCGCTTTAGCCGCTAATCCCAAGTTTATCCTGTTAGATGAACCTTTTGCTGGTGTTGATCCAATTTCGGTGTTAGATATAAAGACAATCATAGAGCACCTAAAAAACCGCGGTATCGGTGTATTAATCACCGATCACAACGTAAGAGAAACACTAGACGTATGTGAAAAGGCCTACATCGTTTCACATGGTGAGTTAATCGCTGCAGGCACGCCAGAACATGTTTTGGCAGATCAAACCGTAAGAGATGTCTACCTAGGCGAACAATTCAAGCTATAGTTAAGACGTAGTATTAATAACTGTTAAAAAGGATTGTTAGAGATACATGAGGCAATCATTACAGCTGCGCATGGGGCAGCAACTTACAATGACTCCACAACTGCAACAAGCTATTCGCTTGCTGCAGCTTAGTACATTGGATCTGCAACAGGAAATACAAGAAGCATTAGACAGCAATCCATTATTGGAAGTGGAAGAAGGTGATAATACTGACGGCGAAAATGCTGACCAACACGGCCAAGAAAAGAGCAGCACTGAAGATAATCAAAATTCAGGCGATGAAGCATCGGTTAGTGACTATGAGATAGACTCAGATACCGCCATGAGCAAAGACACGGTGAGCGATGATCTCGCCATGGATGTCACTTGGGACGAGTATATGAGCGCAGCTCCAGCCGCCAGCTCAGGTCCACTCCCTGATGACGATAATGTTTATCAAGGGGAAACCTCTGAATCTCTCCATGATTATCTCATGTGGCAACTTGAGTTGACCCCATTTAGTCCAACAGATAGAGCTATTGCGATTGCGATTATTGAAGCGGTCGACCTGTCAGGCATTTTAACACTCTCTTGCGAAGACATTTTAGAGAGCATTAATGACGAAGATAGCGAAGAGCCTATTGAGCTAGATGAAGTCGAAGCCGTACTCAAACGTATTCAGCTTTTTGACCCTGTTGGTATCGCTGCGCGTAGTTTACAAGAATGCTTATGTATTCAGCTAAACCAATTCGCCCCAGATACGCCATGGATTGCCGAAACGAAAATGATCCTGACAGAGCATATTGATTTGCTTGCCAGCCGTGACTATCGAACTTTGGCTAAGAAAACGCGCCTTAAAGAAGCCGATCTCAAAGAGGTGATGACGCTAATTCATAGTCTTAACCCAAAGCCTGCGGCAAGCATTATTCATGAAGAACCTGAGTATGTGATCCCTGATGTATCGGTGAAAAAAGTAAAAGGTCGTTGGGTCGTAGAGCTAAACCCTGATGCTATGCCTAAAATAAGAGTAAACGATCACTACGCTGCGATGTCTAGAACGGCGAAATCCAGTACGGATAGTCAGTTTATTCGCTCTCATTTACAAGAAGCAAAATGGTTTATTAAAAGCTTAGAAAGCCGAAATGATACTTTATTAAAAGTTACCAATTGCATTGTGCAACAACAACAGGCATTCTTTGAACATGGCCCCGAAGCAATGCGCCCTATGGTGCTAAATGATGTTGCTGAAATGGTTGAGATGCATGAGTCCACAATTTCCCGTGTGACAACACAAAAATATATGCATACACCTCGGGGAATATTTGAGCTGAAGTATTTCTTCTCTAGCCATGTAAGTACAGAAAATGGAGGTGAGTGCTCTTCCACAGCAATTAGGGCACTTATCAAAAAGCTGATAGCTGCAGAAAATACCGCGAAGCCATTGAGTGACAGCAAAATTGCAGATATCTTAGCTGAGCAAGGAATTAAGGTAGCGAGACGCACGATTGCAAAATATCGTGAATCCCTGGCCATTCCACCGTCAAATCAGCGTAAAAGTTTGATATAAGACGTAAAACCCAAGAAGGAAAAATGCTTATGCAACTAAATCTAACTGGTCGCCATGTAGAAATTACTGACTCATTAAGAGACTATGTCACCAACAAGTTTGCGAAGCTAGAAAGGCACTTTGATCATATCAATAACGTGCATGTGATCCTAGATGTCGAGAAGCTAGTACAAAAAGCAGAAGCAACATTACACGTAAACGGCGGCGAACTATTTGCATCAACAGAGCATCAAGATATGTATGCCGCAATTGATGGCCTTATCAACAAGCTAGATCGTCAAGTTATTAAACACAAAGAGAAGCTCACTCGACACTAAGATGAAATTAAGTGAATTAGTGAACAAGGACTGCAGTAAAGCTGCGGTCCTTTTTAATAGCAAAAAACGTATTTTAGAATACATCAGCGAACTGGCTCATAGTCAAATTCCAAATACCAGTCAGCATGCTATCTTGGACGCTTTAATGGCGCGAGAGAAATTAGGTAGCACTGGGATTGGTAAAGGCATTGCTATTCCTCATGGACGACTTGAAGGGTTAGATAAAATCCTTGCAATGGTACTTGTCAGTGAGCAAGGGATCCAGTTTGAAGCCATAGATAAGCAGCCGGTCGATATTTTTGTCGCATTCATCGTACCTGAAGGTGATAATCAACAGCACCTGAAGACCTTAGCGGCGATTGCTGATACACTCCAAGACAAGTCTTTTTGCAAAATGCTTAGGCAAGCAAAAAGTGATGATGAGTTATATGCAGTGATCCAAGGTGAATTTGATGAGTGATGAAGAAAAAGGACTCGAGCTTATCATTATCAGTGGCCGATCTGGCTCTGGTAAATCTGTAGCGCTTCGAGTATTGGAAGATTTGGGCTACTATTGTGTAGATAATATTCCAGTCAACTTACTGCCCTCTTTAGTCCGTAGTGTTTCCGACAATTATAATAAAATTGCAGTGAGCATTGATGTTAGAAACTTGCCTAAAGAACAAGACGAGTTTAATGACATTCTTGAGTACTTACCAGGCTTCGCCAAACCTACCCTGTTTTATTTAGACAGTGACGATCAAACCCTGATAAAACGTTTCTCAGAAACACGCCGTTTGCACCCGCTTTCACTGCATAACCTCCCATTAGATGTTGCAATTAAGAAAGAACGAGAATTATTAGATGTATTGATCACTCGCGCCGACTTCCTCATTGATACTACAGGCCTGAGCGTTCATCAACTTGCTGAAGATATTCGCGAAAAAATCTTAGGTAAAAAAGACAAACAACTCATTATTACCTTTGAATCTTTCGGCTTTAAACACGGTATTCCAAAACAAGCGGATTACGTTTTTGATGCGCGCTTTTTACCCAATCCACATTGGGAACCTGAGCTTAAGCCGCTCACGGGCCTAGATCAGCCAGTCAAAGACTATTTGTCGAGTCACAGCATAGTGCAAAAGTTTACTTGGCAAATTCAAACCTTTGTACAAACTTGGTTACCACACTTAGAACGTAACAATCGCAGCTATCTAACAATCGCAATAGGATGCACTGGAGGGCAGCACCGTTCGGTATACCTCGCACAAACCATAGGCGAGCGTTTTGCTAAAACCCACCCTAACGTCAAAATTCGTCATCGTGAGCAAGAGGGTTAAATGTTAGAAGATACGTTTTTAATCCAGAACAAGCTAGGTCTGCATGCCCGAGCTGCGACGGTTCTTGCTCAATTAGCTACCCAATTTGATGCCGAAGTGACCTTATATCAAGGAGACAAAAGCGCAGCTGCTGATAGCGTTCTAGCACTGCTGTTACTTGAAAGTAGCCAAGGCAAAGAGGTACGAGTTGTCTGCGAAGGCCCTGATGCTCAATATGCATTAGATGCCATTGGTGGACTGATAGAAAATAAGTTTAATGAATCCGAATAACCGCCGGTAAAACAATAAGGCCTGATTCATTTACTCCCTGCTAATCTCCCCCTCCTCCGTAACCAAAGTGGTCTAATAAGTCTCTCATAATTAAGCGTAAACCTTGGTAGTTCCCAGTAAACTGAGTTACACTGTAATACCAATTTAGGTTTCTTTCGTGCGGTAAAGTTAGTTACCGAGGTAAACTTAAATTATCGTTGCGTACACCTTTAAGGTGTATTAACGATAACAACCCACCAGC
Source organism: Pseudoalteromonas sp. Isolate6 (assembly GCF_022398435.1). Classification (NCBI taxonomy): domain Bacteria; kingdom Pseudomonadati; phylum Pseudomonadota; class Gammaproteobacteria; order Alteromonadales; family Pseudoalteromonadaceae; genus Pseudoalteromonas; species Pseudoalteromonas sp. Isolate6. The sequence continues at coordinate 18,554 of NZ_JAKEVK010000017.1, forward strand.
AGAAACAACACGAATAGCATTCAAATTAAGAAATTGATTTCTGCAATAAAGTATACGAATAGGGTTAACTTAATCACGATAGTCACCACTATTATCAAAAAGGATGCCTATGCCTGAAGTATTTGAACAAGACTACACACTGGAACAACTCCAAAAGGTAACCAAAGCCTTAAACAGTGGTCAGTTTGTTCAAGTTAGGCGCATGCTCGCAGAGACGGCACCTTGTGATACAGCACTACTGTTAGAGTCATCTCCGCATAAAGTTCGTTCTATGTTATGGCAGCTCGTCGACCCAGATATCCAAGGGGATGTCTTGGAGGAACTGTCAGAGGACGTAAGACTTGGGATCATCGCCCAAATGGAGCCGGAGCTAATTGCTGCCGCTACAGAAGACATGGACGACGATGATCTTGGTGATGTCCTAAGGAGCCTGCCTGATACCGTCTACCAAGATGTTATTGGCGCGATGGATAGCCAAGACAGAGAACGTGCGACACAAGCATTGTCCTACAAGGAACACTCGGCAGGTGCCCTGATGAGCACCGACACGGTCACCATTCGCCCCGATGTTACCTTAGAAGTTGTATTTAGATATCTACGTCTTAAAGGTGAGTTGCCAAATGGTACAGATGAGTTATATGTAGTTGATAAAGACAACTGCTTTTTAGGCACCTTATCAGTCAATACTTTATTAACTAAATCTCCTGACAGTATGGTTCGAGACTGGATGGATGAAGATAAAGAAACGATCCCTATCTCTATGGACGAATCTGAAGTGGCGCAGCTTTTTGAGCGCCACAACTGGATCTCTGCTCCTGTCGTTGACGATAACGCTCATTTGCTTGGTCGTGTCACCATTGATGACGTTGTTGACGTTATCCGTGAAGATGCCGAGCACAGCTTATTAAGTATGGCAGGTCTTGAAGATGAAGAAGATACTTTTGCGCCAGTTCTAAAAAGTAGCCAGCGCCGCTCTATTTGGCTTGGGATTAACCTGCTAACCGCCTTGATGGCTGCGTTTGTTGCGAGCTTCTTCGAAGGTACTCTGGATATTTTACCTATTCTCGCAGTGTTAAATGGCATAGTGCCAAGTATGGGTGGCGTTGCCGGTAGCCAAACACTAACTCTAGTTATTCGTGGTATTGCCCTTGGTCATATTAACCAAACTAACCAAAAGTTTTTAATGGGTAAAGAGCTGGCGATCGGTGCACTAAACGGTGTGCTTTGGTCTGTATTGATCGCTGGGGTTATTGCTATATGGCAATGGGATTTTACACTCGGTGCCGTTATTGCCTTTGCGATGTTTATGAACTTAGTCGCAGCTGGTATCGCGGGTGCCAGTATTCCTATTATGCTAAAGAAAATGAATATCGACCCAGCACTAGCTGGCAGTGTAGTGCTAACAACCGTTACCGATATCGTCGGGATCTTCGCATTCCTTGGCACAGCGACTTGGTTATTAGTGTAACAGTGTCGAAATGGCGGGAAATGCTGGTCAAAGCCAGCATTTCTTGAGCTGAGGAAGAGAGTTATTCGCCCGCTATTTGCATATTATTGAGTAGTATAGATCCGGTTTGTACTGCGCCTCGACACTCAATATCACCGCCAACGCCTTCAATCCCCATAAACATATCTTTTAAATTGCCAGCAATCGTAATTTCACTCACAGGATATTGCAGCTCACCATTCTCGACCCAAAAACCAGCAGCGCCTCTTGAGTAATCACCGGTTACTGTATTAACACCTTGCCCCATTAGTTCAGTGACTAACAAACCAGTACCCATCGACGCAAGTAGACTGGTTAAATCACCGTGTGTTGGTTTTACTAACCAGTTATGGATCCCACCCGCGTGACCTGTCGATTGCATATTCATTCTACGTGCAGCATAGCTTGCCAATAAGTAAGTATTCAGTACGCCATCTGTGATAATTTCACGGTCTATGGTTTTTACACCTTCACTATCAAAAGGACTAGAAGCAAGCCCTCTTAGTAGATGTGGCTTCTCTTCAATGTTTACGCAGCGATTAAAAATTTGTGTGTCTAAAGAGTCTAACAAGAAGCTAGACTTACGATATAGCGCGCCGCCACCAATACCTGACACTAAGTGCCCAAATAAGCTGTTCGCGATATCCGCTCGAAAAATAACAGGCACTTTACGCGTTGATACCTTACGACTACCTAATTTGGCCAGCGTAGACTGCGCGGCTTCCAAACCAACTTCTTCAGGAGATTTTAGATCCGTGTGCACGCGGGACAACGCATAGGCAGAGTCCCGTTGCATTTGCTCACCTTCTTTACCAATCACCATAGTACTCAAGCTGTGCCTGGTACGTGGAAACCCTGCAATTAAGCCATGGCTATTGCCGTATACACGGATCCCTTGATGGCTCGATAAGCTCGCGCCATCAGAATTCACAATTCGAGGATCGAATTCTAACGCGGCTTTTTCAGCAGCAACACATTGCTCAATGGCTTCATCGGGAGAAACTTGCCAAGGGTGGAAAAGATCTAAATCTGTTGGTGACATCTCTAGCAAGGCTTTATCAGCCACACCATTACAGGGGTCATCCGAGGTAAACCGAGCAATATCTACAGCCTTTTCAACCACTGAGCGTAAGGCGTCAGGACTCAGATCTGCGGTTGATGCTGAGCCTTTATGATTACCCACATACACGCTGATACCAAGACCTCCATCTTGATTAAACTCAATGGTTTCAACCTCTCCCATTCGTGTACTTACAGACAGACCTGAGGTGCTAGACATCGCCGCTTCTGCCGAGGTTGCACCTAGTTTTTTAGCATGCGCTAACACATCGGCAACTGCATTTTTCACATCATCAATTTGATTATATATAGGGTGTTGTTGAGATTGAGTCATAGATACCTTATCCGCTCGCTCGTCTAACTAAAACATATTAGTTAATATGCTATCACAGCTACTAACTATTGTAGTGATCAATTGTGGTATACTCTAATGTTAGAGACCTTAATATTTACTAGTATAGACAAGACCAATGGCTAAACACGAGCAAACGACCGAAGAAGAGATTATTTACGTTTCAAAAAGCGAGCTTAAGCGCGAGGCGCTAGAGTTGCACGAACTAGGCTGCGAAATTGCAGGGCTTGCCAAGAAGCAGCGTGAGAAGTTACCTCTAACGGACGAGCTTAAAGAGGCCATGACTGTTGCGGATAGGATCCGTGCTAAAACAGATGCTTACCGTCGTCATATGAACTACATTGCCAAGACATTACGTAGTACTCCAAATGTCGAAGAGATCCAGGCTGCGATGGATTTGATGCTAAATAAGAACAATAAAGCAGACGTGTTGCTGAACAAGATTGAGCTTATTCGCGATGAAGTGATTGCCAAAGGAGATAGCAAGATTAATGAGCTATTAGATAAGTATCCTGAACTTGAGCGTCAAAAAATGCGCCAGATGGCGCGCCAAGCAAGTAAAGAAGTAAAAGCTGAGAAGCCAGGCAAAGCCTACAAAGAGCTGTTTCAGTATTTAAAAGAAGCAATTATGCCGTAACGCAGTGTTGTGGCTCTGATACAACATAAAAAGGCGCTGATGCGCCTTTTGCTTATTACTTTTTGCTTATCAATAGTTTGCGTAGGTAGTATTACGCTGTACCACCGACAGTAATTTCATCAATCTTCAAACTCGGTTGGCCTACTCCCACAGGGACGCTTTGACCATCTTTACCACATACCCCAACGCCTCTATCAAGCGCAAGGTCATTGCCTACCATCGAGACCTTTTTCATCACCTCTGGGCCATTGCCAATAAGCGTTGCGCCTTTAATTGGTTGGGTTATCTTACCATTCTCAATTAAGTAGGCTTCAGACGCTGAGAATACAAATTTGCCGGAGGTGATATCCACTTGACCACCGCCAAAGTTACTAGCAAAAATACCTTTATCTACGCTACGAATGATCTCTTCTTGACTGTGCTCACCCGCAAGCATGTAGGTATTTGTCATTCTTGGCATCGGTAAATGGGCATAAGACTCACGACGCGCATTACCTGTAGGCGCCACGCCCATTAAGCTCGCGTTTTGCTTGTCTTGCATATAGCCTTTCAAAATACCATTTTCAATCAGTACGTTGTATGCCGCAGGCGTACCTTCATCGTCCACATTCAAAGAGCCGCGACGGTCGGCTATCGTGCCATCATCCACCACAGTACAAAGACTCGAAGCGACTTGTTCACCTATTTTACCACTGAATGCAGAAGCACCTTTACGGTTAAAATCACCTTCTAGGCCATGCCCAACAGCTTCGTGTAACAACACCCCCGGCCAACCAGAACCCAGTACCACAGGCATCGCACCTGCTGGAGCATCTATGGCCTCAAGATTCACGCGTGCTTGGCGCACAGCTTCTTTGGCAAACTGCACCCATCTCGGTGCACCGTCTACTAACTCTTTAAAGTAACCATAGTCTAAACGCGCACCACCACCGGCACTGCCACGCTCTCTGCGACCATTTTTCTCAAGGAGTACCGAGCAATTTAAGCGTATTAGCGGTCGAATGTCGGTTGCAAATGTGCCGTCGCTTGCGGCAATTAACACTTCTTCATATACCGCCGACAGCGAACTGACCACTTGCTGAGCCTCAGGCGCTAAATCGCGAATGCATTGTTCAATCTCTCTTAGTAAAGCCACTTTATCCGCATCACTCATACTGGTAATTGGCTGTGCTGGTTGAAACTGAATGGGAGCTTTTACATCGCTAAATACTTGGACTTCACTGCTTTCGCCAGCTTGCGCAATGCTACGTGCAGCTTCTGCAGCTTTGGTTAACGCTTCAATATTGATGGCATCAGAATAACTAAAGCCAGTCTTCTCACCACTCACGGCACGCACACCAACACCACGTTCGATGTTGTAGCTGCCGTCTTTGACTATGCCATCCTCCAACACCCAAGTTTCGTGGTAGCTTGATTGAAAGTACAGATCGGCATAATTTACTTTGTGCTGATGAATATACTCGAGAGTTTGTGATAATTGCTCACGTGTCAGCTGGCTATTGGTCAGTAAATTCTGCTCTACATTACTCATAAAAACTCACTTTTAAATCGGTTATGATCCGCAACCGGCATTTTTTGCCGGATCGAATCAAGAAACGCGCTATCTAGCTGCTGTGAAATGGGTTCTAAACTCGCACCAGAGTCAATTAAGACTTCACCCCAAGGCGATACAATTAAACTGTGTCCGTAGGTTTCTCGGCCATTTTCATGACAACCTACTTGCGCGGCTGCAACTACATAGCATTGGTTTTCTATCGCCCTTGCCTGTAATAATGGCTGCCAGTGTGCCTTGCCCGTTGCACAGGTAAAAGCACTCGGGACTAAAAATAGCTCAGCTCCCTTCGCTCTCATCATTTGGAACAAACCAGGAAAGCGCAGATCATAACACACGCTTAATCCAATTCTGCCAAATGGACTATCCACTACCACGACATCCTGTCCTGACTCTGTTCGCTCAGACTCTCGATATTGTTTAGTTTTGTCACTCACATCGGCGTCAAACAGATGGATCTTATTATAGCGTGCTACGATTTCGCCACTCGCATTAAATAAGTAACTCGCAGCCAGATATTTATCGTTCTGACTTGGTATCGCGATGGTACCTGCCGCCAACCAAATGTTATGTTGTTGACACAGCGCTGAGAGTTCTTGGAGCAGTGCTTCATTATGCTGCGCGTATTCCCAAGTCTGTTGCGCATTGTCGCAAAATGCCAGCCAAGTTTCAGGTAAGCAGACTAAGGTTGGTTCTTCAACCACTAACTTAGCCAGCTGGCTTTTAAGGTAACCTATATTTGTTTGGGGTGCTTTAGCCGAGCACATTGGCAACGCAATCACCTTAGCCATTACCACTTTCCTTATTTTGCGACACAAGAGGTTGCTCACTTTGCTTAAGTGTAGCACTTGGTTGTGATTCTGAGCTCAATGCAGGTGCTTCTTTACTGGTATTCTCATCAGCTCCATCTGGCATAGCCCCGTCACTAGGAGGCACAACCGGTTTAGGTAACTCAATTTCTTTACTCTTACGATCAACCTCGGTAACCACTGGCTCTTGCATCGTTCCGGTGATTTTAAAATTAATCTCAGAGATCACTCGCGCGGAGTGGATAACCTTATCTAATGCCAGCGCAGCTAACCCCGTCACAGGGTTCACCGCCCATGCCATAATCACAGGTAAACTCGAAGTGACTTGTGGTGCGACGGCTAAATCGTAATTAATTTCATGAGTATTGAGGTCAGCATAGCCACGTATCGTTAAATCAGCTGGCACACCATCAAGCTTTGAGTCTTCCGTGATCGCAATACCATTCGTTAGTTTTACCGATCCACTCATACTGTTATAGAAAAAGCCTTTAGAAAACACATCTCTAAAGTCCAAACGCAACTTTCTGATCAAAGAGTCCAAACTCAGTAGCGAAAAGACGCGTGCCCCTTTATCACTTATTTCCGCCAAATGACCTTCACCTAAGCGCCAAGTCAACTCACCTCCCAGGCTAGGTAAATCCATTTCGTATGGCGCACCTTGCCAATTGAGGGCAAAATCTATGTTGGCGCGGGAGTCTTTGATAGTCGAAGTAATATCAAACTCATCCGTTAGTTCACCAAAATCATCGCTGTTTAACGCACCACTTAGCGTCGTTTTACCTTGTTCAAAGCGGCCACTGGCATTGAATTTATGATCTTTTTTGTCAATCACTAACTCTGAGATATTGAGTCTATTACCATCTCCAAACAACGACATATTAACCTGATCTAACTGATATTCACCGACTTTACAGTCACTGCATACAAATTCGGTTGCAGGTAAGCTCAACAACCAATCTAAAGAATGAATGTCTCTTTCCAGCGTATCTTGTGCTTGCGGCTCTGCCTTAGGTAAATTTAGACGTAAATAATCACTGTTAATGTGAATAGGCCGACTTGAGTTTGACGCTGGAATAGCCACTTGTGAGCGCATTTCTTTACTATTGATTTTAAGCTGCATCGCGCCGTCAATCGCAGCCATAGTAAAGTCAACATCATGGAAAGGGATCTCTGAGAATGTTACTTTTGAGAAAGCGCCATTTACCTGGTTCAGTGCTGGTAGAAATGCAGTTTCGGAACCTGAACTTGGCGCTTTGATAATACGGTTGATCAGTGGTAACCAAGGCAGCAGCTCGACTTCTTGCTGTTTGATTGTGATATCAAAACCGGATGCATTTAAGCCTTCATCTTTACTGCCAATTATCAGGTGTGCATTACGCATCGCACCGGATCCATTTTCAATGATGCCATTAAAATACAATTGATTATCTAGGCTAGCCGTAACAAGATTCGAAATATCATCCCCTAATACTGTACCGCTTAGCAGCTTAGCTTGATCAGCAGGTTTAGCGAATTGATCGGGTAAATGACTTGCCATGCCCCGTAAATCACTCGCAAATTTAGCCTTATAGTTAAATCCAGTTTCGGCAAAATTAAGGATAAGCTCAGTGCTCAGCACGCTATTGCCTTCTAAGTAGCCGTCAATAATTCCATTTGCGTGCGGTTGCAATTGCTCTATCCCTGCTTCAAGGCTGACCTTGGTCGTGACTTGATAACTTTGCTTATCTCCGCTTCCCGATAAGTCCAACGACAAAGGCATGTCCAACCACTTAGCAGACAAATTATTCACTTTGATAGTGTCATCATCGAAGCTAACCACACCTTTCACTTGCTGTAATTGCATCCCAGGCTTTGCCAAGAAAACAGGATTGTTGTCTAGGTAGATGTCACCTTTAGCATGTACGGCTCCTGAGTCTAGGTCGACGGCCAATTGCACATCCCCTTTTGCATCACCTTTACCTTGAACAATATCTAATATATTCGCGAGCGGATCTGCGAGCGGTGTTGCCGCAAAGAAAGGCTGTAACGTGCTCGCTTCAGTGGTGTGATTAATATCAACAGTCAGCACATCAGCGTGATTTAAATCCGCAATACTCACAATGACACCCTCATCAATACTTTGATTAACAAGTTCACCACGGTGTGCGTAAATATCCATTCTTTCATTTTCAAAGTGTAGTGTGACATCACCTGAAGTAACGCTAGGCCAATCTGGTGCAAAACCAAAAGTAACCTCATTCAAACGTGATTTAACTTCAAACTGACCTTGCTTATCGGCGAAAGGAAATTGTGAAAGCGGCCCGCTCAGTAAGACCTGTGTCTGTAAGTGCTGACCACCTTGGATCCCTGCTTCTAAATAATCGACTAAGCTTTTACGCATAATACTGACAGGAAAGTACTGTGAGGCGATTTCTCCACGCCCACCGAGTAGCTCCGCATATAAATCAAGCCGAGGGTCATCAGATAACTGCAAGGAAAACTCTGTGGCTAACGCTACATCTTGATTGCTAAGCCAAAAGTTGGGACTAGAAACTTGCCAGCCTTGTGCTTGTTGATTGCGAATATAGACATCGCCACTGAGCTGCTGGAGCTTAATATTATCTTTGAAGGTCTCTTTTGATAGCAGTTCAGTTTGTTCAGCACTTAAATTGAGCCTAACTTGCTCATCAGTCGCATTTACCTCTAATCTGGTACCATAAATTCCTGGGATCCCTCGAAATGGCTCAAAAGCAATCTCTTCAATGACTCCCCATGCGGCAAAAGCATTATCAGTACCTAGGCTGAATTTTGCTGCGCTCAATTGACCATTGGGATTTATACCATACAACAAATCTCGCCCAGGGAATTTAGCAAGTTGTGCTAACTCAGCTAAAAAGTTGGCGTTAACATCCTTTAGCCAAAAGGTCTTGTTATCTTTATACCATTTCGCTTCAAATAAAATAGGAGCAAGCGATGCTTGATCGCGACTAAACTGGATACCACTACTTTGCACCCACCATCCCTGCTGATCTGGCTTTAATAGAAATTGCGCATCGTCTAATGCTAACGTGCGCTGATTTTCATCTTCTTGCCAAGTCAAGGTGCTGGGTTTGATATCCACTGTGATATCTTGCAATGTGCCTTGCTCGAAACCCAACCATAGCTGAGCATTGATGTCAGCTTTAAGGTCAGGGTGTGCTAAGGTGATAAGCTCTTCTAGCCAATCGACTGGATTAACTTTATCCGCAGATACATAGATATTCCCCGCAAGTTCATGTAGCTTTCGCCCTGATAAAGAAAGACGAGCATTAAACTGACCTTGAGAGAACCCAGGTAATGCGATTTCTCCCACACCTTCATGTAATGCGCTAGAGTTTTGCCACACCAAGTCTTTTAGTAATAAACTGTGGGTTTTACCGCTGACAAAGGTGATATTAAGACGACTATTTTGTACCGCAAAATGCCCAACATCACCTAGAAAAAGGCTTTCAATTAATGCTTGCTGCTCAAAAGCACCTTGGTCTTGAGCCGCATTTAACTTGCTCAGATCTATATCGGCTTCAAACCCTTCCAGTACAAAATAGTTAGATGCGATCTGCATTTGTCGTACAGACTCAAATACATTGAGCTGCAAAGAGGTTTTGGCAATATTAATGGAGATTGGCGAGTCTTTATTATCTTTAAAAGAGAGCGACTCCAACACTAGGGCGGGCCCATTACCTTCCCAACTCGCACTGATCTGGCCAATACTAATATCAACATTCAGTTGCTTTTGGATCAGCGCTTCGATGTTACTTCTATAATCATTTGCATAGGGCAAGGCGTACTTTAGCGCAGACACCAGCACCGCGAGTGTCACTAAAGTGATCGCAAAGATTTGCCACGCTTTACGCAGGCAGAAAAAACAGACGGCCTTAGCCTGCATGTACAGCTACCCTTTACATCATTACTACGTCAAACTGCTCTTGGCTATATAAGCTCTCAGTTTGAATGCTAACCTGCTTACCAATAAATAATTCAAGCTCAGCTAAATTATGATACTCATCGTTGATCAGGGCTTCGCTCACCGCTGGCGAGGCATAAACCATAAACTTGTCAGCATCATAAGCACGATTCACGCGCACGATTTCCCGTAGGATCTCATAGCAAACGGTTTCAACTGTCTTTAGTGAGCCACGACCGGAGCAAGATGGACACACATCACAAAGAATATGTTCTAGACTTTCGCGCGTGCGCTTGCGGGTCATTTCCACAAGACCAAGTGCAGAGAGTCCATTGATATTCGCTTTCGCTCGGTCTTTAGACAACGCAGTTTCTAAAGAGTGCAATACTCGGCGTTTATGCTCGTCAGATACCATGTCAATAAAGTCGATAATAATGATACCACCAAGGTTTCGTAACCTTAGTTGCCTCGCAATTGCTGACGTTGCTTCAACATTGGTATTAAAAATCGTCTCTTCGAGGTTACGATGGCCAACGAACGCGCCAGTATTGACATCAACCGTTGTCATTGCTTCTGTTTGGTCAATGATAAGGTAGCCACCAGACTTTAACTCAACCTTTCGATGTAGTGCCTTTTGGATCTCAGTTTCAACATCAAACAAGTCAAAAATAGGACGCTCACCTGGGTAATACTCAAGTGCACTTGCGAGTTGGGGAACAAACTCTTCAGTGAAAAGCTTTAGCTCTTGGTAGGTTAACTTTGAGTCAACACGAATACGCTCCATATCCTCACCAACATAATCACGCAAGGTGCGAAATGCTAAGGTAAGATCCTCGTGCAAGATTTTTGCTTTGCTCGTTTTACGGCGGCGAGTCACTATTTTTTGCCACAGCTTTTTCAAAAACTCAGCATCGTGCTGTAACTCTGCCTCCGAAGCACCTTCAGCAGCGGTACGAACGATAAAACCACCGTTTTCGTCATTATATTGTGCAACGATTTCTTTTAATCGGTCGCGCTCTTGTTCGGTTTCAATACGTTGACTCACTCCCACGTGCGTAGCATCTGGCATAAACACCAAATAGCGTGAAGGAATAGTAATGTCCGTTGTCAGTCTAGCGCCTTTTGTGCCAAGCGGATCTTTGACCACTTGTACCATAATAAACTGACCTTGTTTAACCAGCTCACGAATATCCTGCACTTTCTTAACAGGGGACTCGGCCACCCCCTCTTCGATAGAAGCGCTGTTCACGATATCTGACGCATGTAGAAACGCAGCTTTTTCCAAGCCGATGTCGACAAAAGCAGCCTGCATACCGGGAAGTACTCGGCTTACTTTGCCAAGATAAATATTACCAACGATGCCGAGGTTACCGATCCGTTCAACTTGAACTTCTTGCAGCACCCCATTTTCGATTAAGGCTACGCGACTTTCACTTGGGGTGACATTGATTAGTAGTTCGCTACTCATAATTTATTTTAAAAACCGTTGAATTAATTCGTCTGTCTCATATAAAGGTAAGCCGACAACTGCAAAATAGCTACCTTGGATCTCAGTTACAAAGCGTCCACCTACCCCTTGGATCCCGTAACCACCCGCTTTATCTTGTGGCTCGTTAGTGTCCCAATAGGCCTCTATCTCAGTTTCGCTAAGCGTTTTAAAAGTCACATTGGTCACAATCACATCACTCAGTACTTTGCTTGAATCTGCAATTGCAATCGCAGTCATCACCTGATGTGTATTACCAGAAAGGCGCTGCATCATCGCTTTGAAATCCGCTTTATCACGAGGCTTGCCAAGTGCTTCCCCGTCAATGACGACCACAGTATCACTGCCAAGAACCGGCCTGTCGGTATATCCTAGCGCCACACCAGACTGTGCTTTTAAACGCGCTAAGCGCTCCACAAGCTGTAATGCGGTTTCATCGTCTAGTGGACTTTCATCAGCATCAACACTAAATTGCTCAAACGAATAGCCAAGCTGAGAGAGTAGCGCTTTGCGACGCGGAGAAGCCGAAGCTAAATATAAAGAAATAGACATTATCTGATCCTAAACTGTCTACGATATTTTCTTAGCAGTGGGAATATCCATAGCCAGCACACCATGCCCGTAACCGCAGGCCACAGATAATGCGGGTTAAAGTAGATATCAAGCAAGAAATGATTAAGCCAAAATTGTAACAAATGATAGAGCGCGAGAAATAGCCCAATCAGCACAGCTTGCTGCCAGATGGAGAAATTACGAATTTTCTGAAAGTTGCTGGCGGTAATATAAATACAAATGGAATAGGTCAACGAGTTCACCCCGAGTGGCGCGCCCATCGCTAAATCTATTATCAGGCCAGTCATCCAAGCCCAGCCAATATTCACACGGTGAGGAACGGCCAAAGACCAGTACATCAACACCAATAATACCCAGTCAGGACGAAAGGGCTCTAGTGAAAAAGGCAATGGCATAAGCGCCATGATTAACGCAACAAAGACACTCAATGCAATCAATAAGTTGCTATGTTTACTCATGATTAATTGCCTCTTGGCTACGTTTACCTAATACCACGAGTAAGCGAATGCGATCTAGTTGTGCAATTGGCTCTGCTTGTACTTGTGCAAATGGTAGACCTTCGTCTCTGTCTATCTCAGTAACTACAGCCACCGGATAGCCTTCGGGGAAAGTACCACCAAGCCCGGAAGTGACCAACACATCACCAATGCGAATATCCATACTATGCGGTACATGAGCAAGACGAACATTATTGATTTTACCCGTCCCCTCAACCACAGTGCGAACGTCATTACGCAATATTCTGACCGGTGTCGCATGGGTGGTATCTGTCATTAGCAGCACTCTTGAGGTCGTTGTACCGACTTGAGTTAGCTGCCCAACAATGCCCATTTCGTCAATAACAGCCTGCCCTTCGCTGATCCCATCAATAGTGCCGCGATTAATCACTACCTGATGACTATAAGGGTTCGAATGAACAGACAAGACTTGAGATATTAAACGTTGATTGGTTTCCCTAGCCGAAGCACCTAATAAAGCGCGCAATTCTTGATTTTCTTTTTGCAAAAACTGCAGTTGCTGCAATTGCTCACTCTGTATTAATTGTTTTTCTCTGAGTGCTTGGTTTTCTTGTTGCAGCTTTTCTCTGGTATTGAGACTTTTCAGGCCCAAGTTGAACGCTTCATAGGGAAGGTTAGCGACGTACAGTAGCGGACTGACCAAAGTATTTAAACTGGTTCGCACCATAGTCCCACCAACCGTGTAGCGGTCACCAATGATCAGAATAATACTAAGCACAACTGCGACAGTAAGTCGCAGTTGTAAAGGTACGGTTCGGCCAAATAATAAATTCATCAGTCGTAACTAAATACGTCACCACCGTGCATGTCTATCATCTCTAACGCCTTACCACCACCTCTTGCCACACAAGTTAATGGATCATCGGCAACCACAACTGGAATACCAGTTTCTTCCATCAACAAACGGTCTAAGTCTTTGAGTAATGCGCCACCACCTGTTAATACCATGCCGTGGGCAGAAATATCAGAGGCAAGCTCTGGTGGCGACTGCTCTAGCGCAACCATTACTGCACTTACAATTCCCATCAAAGGTTCTTGTAAGGCTTCTAAGATTTCATGTGAGTTGAGTGTGAAAGAGCGTGGCACCCCTTCAGCTAAGTTACGTCCGCGAACCTCAATCTCAATCGGCGTTTCACTCTTAAATGCAGAGCCTATTTCATGTTTGATATGCTCAGCCGTCGCCTCACCAATTAGGCTTCCGAAGTTACGACGTACATAGTTGATAATCGCTTCATCAAACTTATCACCACCGATACGTACTGAAGACGAGTAAACAACACCATTCAGTGAGATAATCGCGACTTCCGTCGTACCGCCACCAATATCAACAACCATTGAACCCGTCGCTTCAGATACTGGTAGGCCAGCACCAATTGCAGCAGCCATAGGCTCTTCAATTAAGTACACTTCACGCGCACCGGCGCCCATTGCGGATTCACGGATTGCACGTTTTTCAACTTGCGTTGCACCACAAGGTACGCAGATAAGTACACGAGGGCTTGGACGCATAAAGTTATTATTGTGCACCTGTTTGATAAAGTGCTGTAACATTTTTTCTGTTACATAGAAGTCTGCAATCACCCCATCTTTCATCGGGCGAATAGCTTTAATGTTACCCGGCGTTCGGCCTAGCATTTGCTTAGCCGCAGTACCCACTGATGCAACACTTTTTGGGCCACCAGCTCGCTCCTGACGAATTGCCACTACCGATGGCTCATTCAGTACGATGCCTTCTTCTTTTACATAAATAAGTGTGTTTGCCGTCCCTAAATCGATAGAGAGATCGTTAGAAAATAATCCGCGTAATTTTTTAAACATGAGGCTGGGTGACCTTTCAGAATTCTGTCAAACAAAGCAGCATCACCTGCTGCTCTTAATTTACTACTTATCGCTCTCGAACGAGTCGAAAACCTATATAATTCGCTCTAAAATCTGGCGCTAACGCTAAGCGAGTTGACACTCGAGCCAAACTCGGCGCGAAATTCCATGCACCACCACGCACTGTAACATCGTTCTGAGAAGCACGCTTTTGCGTCCACTCCCAGACATTTCCTACAGTATCATATAAGCCATAGCCATTGGGCGAGAATTGGGCAACTGGTGAAGGGCTTTTATTAGACCACTCACTGCCACACCAACCACAATTAGCTAGGTTTCTTCCGATTTCATTACCCCATGGGTACTCAGATGCAGTGCCTGCACGCGCCGCATATTCCCATTCAACTTCATTGGGTAATCTAAATTGCTGTCCTTTTTCGCCAGATAACCAGTTGGCATACGCTTTGGCATCATCATAAGCAACACAAACAACGGGAAAATTATCTGATTGCTCGTAACCTGGGTTTTCCCAATTATATTCAAGCTCCCAAACCGGTTCGCCATTTTTATAATATGCGCAGCCTTTACCTTGTTCGGCTAAGGTTTTATATCCAGTGCTTTGTGCAAAACGGCGAAAAGCCGCTACTGTAACCTCAGTGCTCTGCATGGCATATGAATGACTCAACACTTTTTCAACAATGGGACGCTCATTTGGTAGACCATTACCCGTCAAATCTCCCATTTTAAAAGTGCCAGCAGGGATAATAGCTAGCTCATTTTCGGTAGTTGCAACAGCAACCACCTGTGCTTGTTGCGCTTCAGACGCAGGCTTTTTCGTTACAACAGACGTTATCGATTGGCGTTTCTTCACCAATTTCGCATTAATGGTTTGTGCAGCTCGTAGGTTAATGCGTGCTTTATAAGGTTCATAACCTAACTTACGGATCTCAACATCATAAAATCCGGCAGGAATTGCTACTGTCGTTTTTGTCGCGCCGTAGCTGACTCCATTAATAAATACTTCGTCGTCGTAAACATTTGATCTTAAAGTTAACTCGACTGTTTTATCAGCCGTTTGTGACTTTTTTACAAGAGGGGTCTCCACGACAGGCTGCTTTGTAATAGTCGCAACTTCAACTGGCTCACTTTGCTCGTCCGAAAAAGTCAGTTGATTATCACTGTAGACGCTCGAGTAGTTAGACTGGTAATTTACGGCAAGCGGAGTGCCATACTCAGCACAATAACGATTGTCTAAGCTCAACAAGTTACATAAGCGGCTGCTATTTACATCACCACGCATCGTCACACTGAGGTTAACGTTGTAGTTGCCTTGTCCACTAAATCCACTATTTACAACATGGCTGCTAATCACTTGAACCTGCGCGCCAGCCATATTGCGTTTTGGCTCGACAACACGGCTCTCGGTTAGGTTTGCAAAAATCTGATCAATAAAGCGCTTAGTTGCTTTTTGAAGCCCCATTTGCTGACCACGCTGCTCACAAGCCGCCAAGGTTTCTGTGCGCTTACAGTTAATCGTGTGGTCTACCTCTAAAGTACCTTCACGAGTAAACTCATTACGTAGTCGCTCTACTCGCGCTGTGCCAAGCTGATCTTTTAAGTTTTCGAGTGTATTGACTAAGGTGTGCTTAGTTACACGGACTTGCTCAATATCTTTACGCTGTGATGCAATCGCCGCAATTTGCATCGCAATGTCTTCTTTATTCTGCTTGTGATCTGCCACCGCTTGCTGATAACGCGTTTGCGCAGAAGAAATATCAATGGAAGGATCATCAATTAGCCGACGATACAACTCATTCATTGCATCTAAGGCCTGATTTTTTTCTTTATCTAACTCACCTGAACGTTTTCTCAATAACTCAAGTTGAGACTGCAGACGCGTTTCCTCTGCTAGGTGCTTTTCTAAAACGACCGAGTATCTGTCTAATTCACTTTGCTTATTAGACAATTCAGACTCGATGGCAGTGACCGTCGCAGTATCTTGCGCCATAGCGCTTTGAGCAACAGTACCCATGGCCAAGATCGAGGCCGAGACAATAAAAGTTAAAGGAGCAATTCGCATATGTTCCATTCCCAACAGCGGCAATTGTTTGGTCTTGTTATTTCTTATAGTTAGGGCTCTATGCTATGTACTTACAAAGTAAAACACAAGCTTTGCACAATTAATATCTGAGTTTACAACTATTAACCAGCGTCTTGCCAGTTTTTAGCTGAGATTTTGCCTATTTTTCTCAAACATTGTGATGTATTACTAATTCGAGCCCAAAATAGTAGATAGGCAATCAAAGATATGTGGTAACCTCTGGAGTGAAATGCTCGGGTTATTTATTATAGAGCGCAAAATATCAGACTAATTTCATCATGCAAACCATCACCAATATCGCCGAGTCACCAATTCAAACTATTCACCACCCGACATTGGATAAGTACGGTTTGACTTTGCTGGTTAAGCGTGATGATTTGCTCCATCCTGTGATCCAAGGAAACAAGTGGCGTAAGTTAAAATACAACATTCTCCACCTAAAGAAAGCAGGCCTTGGAGAGTTAGTCACTTTTGGCGGGGCGTTTTCCAATCACTTATATGCTACCAGCATGGCGTGCAAACTTTTCGCAATCAAAGGGCGCTTAATTGTTAGAGGCCCAGAGATTGACCTACACAATCCAACGCTAAAAATGGCAAGCGCTTGCGGGCTTACACTTCATCCCGTGAGTCGAGTCGAATATCGGCAAAGAAATCAACCTGAATACATTAAAACTCTGCAAGCCAAGTTTAATAATGCTTATCTCATACCAGAAGGCGGCACTAATGCACTTGCACTGCAAGGCGTCGAAGAGTTAGCGCATTCCTTGCCTCAAAGTGATTATGTCATGACTGCCGTGGGCAGTGGTGGCACAATAGCAGGACTAACCTCGGGGCTACCTAACCACACGCAGGTTTTAGGCGTTACGGTACTTAAAGGTGCTGAATACCTAGCACAGGAGATACATGAATTAATCACAGCTCAGCGCTGCGCGCCATGGCAGCTACTCCATAATTTTCACCACGGAGGTTACGCCAAGACAACACCTGAATTGCTGAGCTTTTGTCATGAAATGAAAGTAAAATGTCGTTTGCCTCTTGAGCCTATTTACACGGGGAAACTATTTTACGCCATTTTCACTTTGGCCAAACAAGGATACTTCAAAAAAGGCAGTGTGATCACCGCAATCCATACCGGCGGTTTACAAGGATTAGATGGCTTGAGATATTTGGAAAACAAAAAGTCGACTTAATCAGCTCATGCGATTAGCATTTTAGTGAATATCAGCGAGTTGTTGTAATGGTGCGGAGAAATAATGCCCTTGAGCCCCTTTTACTCCAAGCCCTTTGATGCAACTCAGTTCAGCAACGGTTTCAATCCCCACGGCATACACTGGGATACCCAAGCTTCTCGCTTGAGCGACGATTTGCTTTACTGTGCGTTTACGGTAGGCAGACTTTTCAATGCCGTGCACTAGCTCATAGCTGAGTTTGATGGCTTTTACCAACTCGACAAGCGGTGAGCGCCCTAGCGTCAGAGCCTGCGTAACGTTATCCAAATAAATATCGCACCCAAGTCGGTTCAACCTATCAAAAGCGGTCAACAATCGCTCTCCATGTTGGTAGACCTCTTCAATGCTAAGTTCAAACCCGATTGCCGCACCACTATGAGACGCAATGAGCTGCCCCTCTAGCCAATCAATAAACTGATTATCCACCCAACTCGAAATATGTAAGTTAATACTTACTTTACCAAAATTCCTTTCCTGCTCATAAACAGACAACACCTGCTTCACTATCGCTCTATCAAGAAACTGAAATTGCTCTGGGGTATAAAGGTGTTGCATCACCTGCTTGGCCGAAATTCTCCCCATTTCTTTGTGAGTTATCCTCAATAGCGCTTCGCTTACAATTACATCTTCGGCTAAAAAGTCGAACAACGGCTGGAAGAATAGTGAAAACTGCCCAACTTTGAGGTAACTAAGCAAAGCCTCACCGTCTTCATTAAGACGTTTTGCCAATAACTCTGTAAGATGAACTAAATGGGTATGTTGCCACACTTGATTTTGCGCGATTGAGAGCGCTGATTTAGCGCTTTGATAAACCTGTGTTTGCTGTTTACTCTCCTGATAAAAACAAGCGCCGAGCTTGACTTTACTGCGTGACAAATCCCCCCGAAACTCTAGCAGCACTCTGTATACGATTTCATGAATTTGCTTTGTCAAATCCATACCTTTAGTCGCTCCTACTTGCTTGACTGTCACTGCTAGTGCTCCCGAAGCAAGATATTTAACCGCTACCGTCCCAAACTCTCCAGCGCCTTTAACCAGCGCAAGCTGAAAGTGTAGTTGCAAGTCAACTTCTTTGGGCGTGCTACACTGCCAATGGACTAAAGCAAATAACGCATATTGCCTTTCAGAAGGCGGAGCTGGCAACGCCACTGGTTTTTGCTCATTTGAGCTATATGCCGCCTTACCATATAAAAACCACCACCGATGTACGAATAACACGAGTCCAATTGACAACAAGTTAAAAAATATCAATATGAAACCATGACTTATCCATATAGATTCATGATATAAGGTAACGGTTTGGTCATTCGCAGCAAATTGGTGTTCTTCTGCATTCGCAACAGGTAACAACGAAAAACCATACCTCGTAGCTATTTCACTTGCTCCCGCAGCAAAGGCTTCAGTTGATAGCTGGGTAATTTCAGCCGCAGCCTCCTCTCCTTGGGTGTGAACCTGAAGGTGTAATAAATGACTAAAAAGAAAATTTAAACACAACAACACCGCCAAACTTACCGCGACTAGCTTTTTTCGGTACTGACGACTAAATCCATCTAACAGCTGAGTTGGCATAATATTTTTATTGCGTGAAAAGATAACTGAAGTGTTGTTCAAAATAATGCAAAACTCAAGCAAAATGCGGCTTTAAATTGTACAGAAAGGTTAAGCAACTGAGCCAAAACTAGAAATGCGTTAAGTTCATTGATCGTACATGAGGTTAAGCTTCATCTAAGCCAACTTATCGCAACTTACTTAGAGATAATGTAAGCCAATAAAAAACAAAAACCCCAGCATAATGCTAGGGTTTCCTTAGACGCTATACCACTCTTTAGTACGGATCAGAAGGGAATATCATCATCAAAATCAATTGGCGGCTCCATAGGGTTTGAGCTTCCGCCTGATTGACCGTTGTTTTGGTTCTGTTGTGGTGCAAAACCACCTTGAGACTGACCGCCAAATCCAGAAGACTGCTGTGAATTCTGTTGCGATTGCTGTGGTGCGAATCCACCTTGCTGTTGGTTTGACTGGCTTTGCTGTGGCTGCGAATATTGCTGCTGAGGCGCTTGATTATAGCTTTGCTGGCCATAATTATTTTGCTGCTGTTGACCACCTTGGTACTGGCCACCACCTTGACTTTGCTGCTCGCCACGGCCACCTAGCATTTGCATTTGACCACCCATGTCCACAACGATTTCCGTTGTATACTTTTCTTGGCCGCTTTGATCTGTCCACTTACGAGTCTGTAGACGACCTTCAATGTACACCTGCGAGCCTTTTCTTAAATACTCACCTGCAACTTCCGCAAGTTTGCCAAACAACACCACGCGGTGCCATTCTGTGCGCTCTTGCAATTGACCGGTGTTTTTATCTTTCCAGCTATCCGTAGTTGCAATGCTGATGTTAGCCACGCCGTTACCGTTTGGCATATAGCGAACTTCAGGATCTTGGCCCAGATTACCTACCAAAATTACTTTATTAACACCACGTGCCATGGCATTGTCTCCTCACACTATGACAAGCCCAGCACTTGCTTGGCTTGCTTCAAATCAAAAATTTTATCATCTACTTTTAGGTAGCTACGATTCTCATCTCTTACTACCGTGGCCTCAAGTACCCCAGGTAATGAAACCAGTTGGTCTGCTAATTCCGTCGCCTGTTGCTCATTTTCTACAGCAGAAACTAAGCTGATCGCTTTGCTCTTAGGTGGCACTTGCATACCCCAAGCGATAACAAACCATATTACCCCAATAATAGCCGTTGCGGCAAATATCGTATCGACCGCAAAATTTTGTGCCAAGATACCACCCAAAGCACCGCCTATAAATGCACCTAGAAACTGGCCTGATGAAAACACTCCCATCGCCGAGCCTTTTTGATTTGCTGGAGCTATGCGAGAAACCAGCGCAGGCATAGTTGCTTCAAGAAAGTTAAAGGCAATAAAATAGACCAACATAGCAGCTGCGATCACCCAAAGTGAATCTACAAAACAATACAAGGTAACTGAGCTTACCACTAGCATTGCAATAGACAGCAAGAATGTCTGCTTTTCTTTTTGTTTGCGGATCGCCACTATCATCATCGGTGCCATCAAAGTGAAGGCGAGTAAGAATACTGGAATATAAAGTTGCCAGTGTCTGTCTGCAGCAAGGCCATCACGGATTAACTGACCTGGCAAGGCTACAAAAATCGTAGTCAACGTCAAATGTAATAGCAACACACCCAGATCAAGTCTCAGTAACTGTGGGTTTTTAACCAAGCGACGAATATCTGCAAAGCTTGCAATTGTGTCGCCTTTTGGCGCTTTATTTACCGCATTTGGTACCATAAAAGTGATGATAGCAATACCTACAATCGCTAATACTGCAGTAAGCCAGAAAATTCCCGCGATACCAAAAGACGCCGCAATCATTGGTCCTAATAACATGGCCACAGCAAAGCTCATACCAATGCACATGCCGATGACCGCCATTACTTTAGGACGCTGCTCGTCGCGGCTCAAATCTGCGGCAAGTGCAAGTAAAGCGCTTGCAATAGCACCCATGCCCTGTAGCGCTCGACCAAACGTTACCCAATAGATTGAATCCGCTAAGGCTGCAATAACGGACCCCAAGGCAAACACCAGTAAACCACCTATAATAATTGGCTTACGGCCGAACTTATCAGACAACCAACCCATAGGGATCTGTAGCACGGCTTGAGTCAAACCATAAGCACCAATCGCCAAACCAATCCACAATGGTGAAACATCCTGTAAAGATTGGCCATAAACAGCCAACACAGGCATCAGCATGAACAAACCGAGCATGCGGAAAGCGAAAACACCAGCAAGAGAAATCGCGGCGCGCTTTTCTGTCGGGTTTAAAGAGTCATTAGACATAAGGCGGTATTCATCACTATCGAAAATCACGCGCAAGTTTAACAAACTCTTTTCTTAACTTACACTAGCGCGAGCGGATCTTTGCAATGCGGTTATTAACATCATGAATTTGAGCGGCTTGCTCCGAAAGAAAAAACGCTAATGAACGTCGTACTTAACCGTGATCTGCTCTAACTTCCCGCTACGTTTTACCCGTTCAAATGCTTGACTCAACCGCTGCAAACGCTCGCTCGTTGTGCGTGCCTTGCTAAAAGCAAAATATACTGGGCTTTCGTTAATAACCAACGGACTAATAGCAAACTTTTCAAAATCAGGGTTATTTTTATTTTGATACAGGATGTTGAATTTTTCTTCTAAAAACCCTGCAATCCGTCCCTTTTTGAGCAAATTCAGTTTCACCTGATTGTCTGGTACATAGATAAATTGCGTTTCACTGTCGACACGACGCGCAAGACGAGCTGTAAATGCTTCACCATAATAAGCATTACGCTGAATAGCGATGGGCTTTGACAGATGGAATAACGACTCAAGTGAGTCAAGCTGGTGAGGTTCGCCTGAATTCATTGCAAAAACAATGGTTTCCATTCGTTGAGGACCAATAAAATAGGCAAACTGTTCTCGTACTGGTGTTTTTGTAACACTCAAAATAAGATCGATATCGCCCTCCTCTAATAGCTTCAGCGCCCGACCCCAAGGAATACTTACGAAGCGATAACTACACCCAGCTTCATCTAACAAGGCTTTTGCGAAATCAACGTCCATACCGTGCCAAACAAGGTTGTCATTTAATTTAGACTGCGCCGCATAATTCTCAAACCGCACCACCAGCTCACAAGCGAAGCTGTTTTGGCAAAGCAGCACCATAAGCAATAAAAGTCGATACAAAATCAATATCCCAAGTTGATCGGTTTAATAAGTTTAGTTCGTTTAGCAGAGATAACTTAATTTTGTATTCGGGATGCGGTAATCTGTTCACTTCACATCATGCTTTGACTGATCCAGGTTTCAATTTAGTGGATTAGTATCGCGTACTCAGTACAGCGCACGAAAAAACACAAGGGTCGTATGGATAAAATAGAAGTTAGGGGTGCCCGCACCCACAATTTAAAAGACATTTCACTCACTATTCCAAGAGACAAGTTGATAGTGATCACGGGTCTTTCTGGCTCAGGGAAATCGTCTTTAGCATTTGACACCTTGTACGCAGAAGGTCAGCGTCGTTACGTTGAATCTTTGTCTGCGTACGCGAGACAGTTTTTATCGCTGATGGAAAAACCAGATGTGGACCACATTGAGGGCTTATCTCCGGCAATTTCCATTGAGCAGAAGTCGACTTCTCACAACCCACGCTCAACCGTGGGAACCATTACCGAAATATACGACTATTTAAGATTACTCTTTGCCCGGGTGGGTGAACCGAGATGCCCTACGCATGATTTACCGTTAGCCGCACAAACTATCAGCCAAATGGTTGATACTGTGCTTGCGTTACCCGAGGGTAGCAAACTCATGCTACTTGCACCGGTGGTGAAAAATCGTAAAGGTGAGCACGTAAAACTATTAGAAGAGCTTGCGAGCCAAGGTTTTATCCGTGCACGTATCGATGGCGAGGTATGCGATCTCTCAGATCCACCAACGCTAGAGTTACAGAAAAAACATACCATAGAAGTCGTGGTGGATCGTTTCAAAGTTAAAGCAGGGCTTGAGCAACGGTTAGCCGAATCTTTTGAAACCGCGCTTGATTTGGCTGATGGCATTGCGCAAATTGCCTATATGGATGATAGCGACGCAGACGAACTGATCTTCTCGGCCAACTTTGCCTGTCCAACTTGTGGCTATGCCATGAGCGAACTTGAACCACGATTGTTTTCTTTCAATAACCCAGCAGGTGCGTGCCAAAGCTGTGATGGTTTGGGGGTAAAGCAGTATTTTGATCCCAAACGTGTAGTGCAAAACCCAGAACTAAGCTTGTCTGGCGGTGCAATCAAAGGGTGGGATAAACGCAGTTTTTACTATTTTCAAATGCTAAGCTCAGTTGCCGAGCAATATGGATTTGACTTAGAAACGCCATTTCAGGATCTGCCGAGTAAATTTCAAAAAGTGGTATTAGAAGGCTCAGGCAAAACTAAAATCGCGTTTAAGTATCGCAATGACAGAGGCGATCTGATCACCCGCAATCACGAGTTTGAAGGCGTGTTAAACAACATGAATCGCCGTTATCGGGAAACGGAGTCAAGTTCAGTAAGAGAAGAGCTCGCCAAGTACCAAACCAGCCAAGCTTGTCCAAGTTGCCATGGCTCACGCCTGCGTGAAGAAGCTCGCCATGTATTTATCGGCTCGACCAATCTGCCGACCGTAACAACGATGAGTATCGGCGAAGCCAGTCAATTTTTTATCGACTTAGCACTCACTGGCCAAAAAGCGCATATTGCGGACAAAATACTCAAAGAGATCCGCGACCGTTTATCATTTTTGATCAATGTTGGCCTAAACTACCTTTCTTTGGAGCGTAGTGCTGATACTTTATCTGGCGGTGAAGCTCAGCGGATCCGTCTTGCCAGCCAAATTGGCGCCGGTCTCGTGGGGGTAATGTACGTACTGGATGAGCCTTCAATTGGTCTACATCAACGCGATAACGACCGTTTACTTAAAACACTCACGCACTTAAGAGATCTTGGCAACACCGTGATTGTGGTAGAACACGACGAAGATGCCATTCGTGCAGCCGATCACATCATAGATATAGGCCCAGGCGCCGGCGTGCACGGTGGCTATGTCGTCGCAGAGGGAACTCGCGATGAGATAATGCAAAGCAAAGACTCATTAACAGGGCAATATCTCAGTGGCGAAAAACGCATTGACGTTCCAACGCAACGTCATCAATGTGATGACAAGTGGCTTGAGCTTAAAGGCGCAACGGGCAACAACCTAAAAAGTGTCGATTTAAAAGTACCAGTTGGTCTAATGACTTGCATAACAGGGGTATCTGGTTCAGGTAAGTCTACCCTCATTAATGACACCCTATTCAAGCTTGCTCATCAGGAATTAAACGGTGCAACAACGCAAGAAGCTGCACCATATGAGTCAATTCATGGGCTAGATCACTTCGATAAAGTTATCGATATTGATCAAAGTCCAATCGGTCGCACACCACGTTCGAACCCAGCAACTTACACCGGGATCTTTACTGCTATCCGCGAATTATTTGCAGGAACACAAGAATCGCGTTCACGCGGTTATAAGGTTGGCCGCTTTAGTTTTAATGTTAAGGGTGGTCGCTGTGAGGCCTGCCAAGGCGATGGCGTTATCAAAGTAGAAATGCACTTCCTACCGGATGTCTACGTTCCTTGTGATGTCTGTACTGGTAAGCGCTATAACCGTGAAACACTAGAAGTGCTGTATAAAGGTAAAAATATCCACGAAGTGTTGGAAATGACCGTTGAGGACGCTCGAGAATTTTTTGATAAAATTCCCGCTATCAATCGCAAACTTCAAACTTTAATGGACGTTGGCCTTTCCTACATTCGCTTAGGGCAAGCCGCCACAACTTTGTCCGGTGGTGAAGCGCAGCGTGTTAAGCTCGCTCGTGAGTTATCAAAACGAGATACCGGTAAAACACTTTACATCCTCGATGAGCCAACCACAGGTCTGCACTTCCATGATATTCAGCAGCTACTCGCGGTATTACATCGTCTGCGCGATCATGGTAATACGGTGTTGGTTATCGAGCATAATCTAGATGTCATCAAAACCGCAGACTGGATTGTAGACTTAGGTCCAGAGGGAGGAGCTGGAGGTGGTCAAATACTCGTCTCAGGTACGCCTGAAACGGTGGCAGACTTCGCGGCTTCGCATACAGGTAAGTACCTTAAGCCCTTGTTGTCTTAATTTCTAAAAGTCTCTATTATTGGTGCATAATAATTACAAATTCATTTATTATGCACCAACTTCTCGCGCCAAAAAACTTAACCGCGTACCTAGCAAGACTGCGCTTTTCCATCGGCCAATTTTGGCAAAGCCTAACGATAGCTCAACGCTATTATTTGGTCAGCTTTGTTATTTTCATGTTCAGCTTAAGTGAGCCTGAAGATAATCACTTTATCGCTTTTTTGATATTAATAACCACAGTAACAGCGCTATGCTATGAATTCTGGCCAAGGATCATGATCTTTTGGGAAAGTGTACCAGGTAAAGCACTGATACTGTTATTTTACGCCTTTATCGCTAATTTTGTATTAGTTCAAGCTGATGGCCGTATCAACGATTTAACTGGGGTCAGCACAGATAACTTCCCTTACACACATAATTTGAGTGTGTTGCTGTCGTTACCTACTTGGTTTTTTATTACCAGCACCTTTTTATTAATTCTCGCGCAACTATTAATGACGTGCTACGTCGTGGTGCTTTTCTTACTTAAACCATTACGTATAAAGCCTTTTTGGCATCAGAGTCACTATCGCTATCCGGCGACAACAGCAATAATCAGGCTGATCATGTGTTTTGTTTTACTGGCTTTTTTGGTGCTCGGCATCGCTAAATCCGGGGCTTCAACCGCATTTACTGAGTTTTCTTCTGATTTCAAAGTAGATGAGACCGGGATTTCTTTCCAAGCCAACGCGAAAGAATCGCGCTCTGCAGAAGAAAACGAAGGAGCACCGGAAACTCAACCTCAAGTGGCCAACACGAGCGGCGATACTCCGCGACAAGATGAAGCACAGTCCACTGCAGATGAGCCGGAGTCGTTAACGGTATCTATTAATAACGATCCCAATCCAGATTTGCATGAGCAAGGCAAAAACTATAACGATGTGCTTAACCAAATATTGGCTTACTTTATCTTTCGCTTTGAATCTGACGGAAACTCACGTTGCGAGCACAGCAAAGGCAGTAATATTGTTGAATTAAACGATTATGAGATCTTGGAGATCATGCCGGATAACACCGCAGAATATGGTTTCACTTATACAGTAAAACCTTGTATTTCAGCGGCTATTGGTCATCAGTTTAAACCGCAGAAACCATAAAAGTACCTAGCGCATCGCGCTCTTGCTGACTCAGCGGTTGAGATTGCTTAATCGCAAAGTCATATCGCACCATAATAGTTTTACCTTCAGCACAGCACTCTCCATGCTGCCAAGCCTGCTGCAAAATGACAAATGAGCTGTTGCCAATATGTTCAACAGCCGTTTTTATTTCGACTTCCTGACCATAAAACAGCTCCCCTTTGAAGGTGACTTCGACTTTGGCAACAATCAATTTCCACTCTTTTGGATTTAAATCTGGTGTAAATATTTTGAAAATAGGTGTGCGCGCGGCTTCAAACCACACTGGGAGTACGGTATTGTTGATATGTCCAAGCACGTCTGTATCACAAAAACGCGGCATAAGCTTTTCAGACAGCATAATAACTCCAATAAAAACTAGGGAAAAACATGAGTGATTTTATTCGCGTTTACGATAACGCACTCAGTTCAGACTTTTGCGATGAATTCGTAAAGACCTTCGATCAAAGCCCACATTTAAAACAGGGGACTACGTCTGGTGGTGTCGACTTGAGTAAAAAAGTCAGTCACGACCTTTATTTAAATTCCTACCCTGACTATGCCAAACAGTTACAGCACATTCAACAAGTTACGGCAAAGCACTTATTTGAATACCTTGAAGAACATTTCTTTATGATCATCGGTGCATTTGGACTTAAAGTGTATCACCCCAAAACTGGTGAGCCTGTCGACCTCACTGTGGATAACTTTGAAGAAGTCGGCAAGCCACAACTCCCGGTCCTTGCTCAACAGCTGTTTCGTTTGGGTGCTATCCAAGCCCAGCGCTATCAAATAAATAAAGGCGGCTATCCCTATTGGCATAGCGAAGTCTACCCTCAACATGACCATAATGAAGCCTTACACCGAGTGCTGTTATTTATGTTCTACCTTAACGATGTCGAGGAAGGTGGCGAGACTGAGTTTTATTATCAGCAGCGTAAAATTGCCCCAGTAAAAGGCTCTATGGTGATAGCGCCAGGGTATTTTACACATACACATAGAGGCAACATTCCAGTTTCTAATGATAAGTATATACTCACTTCATGGGTGTTATTTAATAGAGCAGAGCAACTCTATGGAACGCCCAAATAAGCTATCTCTATAATTCAGGGGCTGTTGAACTCAAGCTTGCAAGATCAATAGACCCCACAGAACTTATTTAGCTTTGGTAAATTCAGCCCACTCTACCAACATGGGTAAAAAGTCCTCATAGCCACACACCGCCATCATACCCGACTCATCTAAAGCCAGTGCGTCTTCTTGGTATTGCGCAATGTCATCACTTTCATGAAACAAAGCGTGGCTTTCAAATAATGCTTCTTGCGGCGTGAACGTGGCGCGGATCTCTTTTCCAGCCAACACAAGCTCTTCTTTTCGATTTGGCAGGTTTTCAAGCTCTGTTAGCAGGCTGACAATATACTCATGTGCAAGCTCCTCACTCAGCCACCGACCTATCAACGCATGCTCGTCATTTAAGCGAGCTCGAAACCCAGAAAGTGGGTCACGAATAAACTGGTATTCCATCTTTACTTCTTAACTAAATCACCTTGTTTTATTATACCTAAGTAGCGTCCGCTAAGCATTCATTGATAGAATTACCTTTTAACCACTCGATTGTTGGTCAACGCATGTCGCCTGTTGAGATCTTATTTCCTCTCATTTTTATCGTTATTTCTGGGTTTTTGAGTGCAAAGATAGGCTTTATTGCCATCAATCAGCTTGATGGCTTGCGTACTTTTATCTTTAATTTATGTATTCCTGTGCTGTTATTTAGCAGTATGGTGCAAGCAGATCTGGAAAGCCTCGCGACGGGCTCATTGTTATTATCCTTTTATCTTCCAGTCGCTCTGACTTATGTAAGCTTATACCTATTTCTTTTCAAGGCACAACATCGTTCAAAAGCAGACAGCGCAGCATTGGCATTAAGTGGCACCTACTCTAATACCGTGTTAGTCGGATTACCGATTATCTTAATGGCACTCGGTGAGCAAGCCGCTGCCATGGTATTTATGATTATTACATTCCATAGTGCGATGCTGTTTTTTATGACATTTTTACTGGCAGCAAGGCACAAAAATAAGGTGGATATTGTCAAACCCCTGCTGCTAAATCCAATAGTGATAAGTATTTCGGGTGGTTTGATATTAAACGTTGCTGGGTTAAAACTACCAAGCTTAATACTTGAAAGCTTTAGTTGGTTGGCAAAACCCGCCATTCCTGGGGCGTTATTTATTTTAGGTGCGAGCTTGGTACAGTATGGCGTACGAGGTAAATTACACGGTGCAATATGGCTAAGTGCAGTAAAACTGATGCTACTGCCGGGATTGGTTTATCTCTTTGCCACTTATTTAGGGTTGGCAACTCAACAAGTTCAGGTAGTGACTTTAATGAGTGCCTCTCCTTTGGGCGTTAATGCCTATCTTGTTGCTAGACAACTCGACAGCCAACAAGCAACGCTTGCGGCTACCGTTGTGCTGTCTACTGTGCTGAGTATGTTCAGCCTGACTGGTTGGTTATACTTTTTGGTATAACCGTTAATACCTAGGCGGCGTATACTTAGCAGCATCAATAATAGCCCATAAATGGAAAACGGCTGCAATCACGGGTGGAACCAATAAAAACCACAGTGCATATCCACCTACAACAACAATTGCGAAGATTAAAGCCGCCAATATACGACCTTGAACCAACTGACCAAGGCCAGGGAAAAAGACGTTACAAATCGCTGCAATTACATTACCACCAGAACCTTGTCCAGACATGGTTACCTCTCTTAGTTACTTAAAGTCTTTCTTTTTAATATATCAGATTTCATGCCAACCCTAACACTTTGATTTTAAAAGAAACCAATGAAACTCATTATTTTCTGTTMAMTATAAGTTAGCCTAAACCACTAACTTTTAGCTTAAAGTTTAGCTATATTATGA
>NZ_JAKEVK010000170.1:0-10688 GCF_022398435.1 Pseudoalteromonas sp. Isolate6
AAGTATGACTTAAATGTATATCTAATGTTAAGTTTTTTGTTGGTTGTTTAGTTTGTTTTGAAAATCAGATCTGACAATGTCAAGTGCAGCAATGACTTCCTCCGCAGGAAGATCATGCTCCTCCAACAACATAATGAGGTCGACAGCAAGTTTTACATGAGTTGGTGCTTGTTCTAAAGGGGTACTCATACTTGAAATTGTTCCTTTTTAGCGATTTGTGCAATGGCAAAATCAATTGCACGCTCTACCGCTTGCTCCATCTTCGCACGCTCGGGCTGAGGCAGGTAAAACTCCATGTCTACATCGTAGCGAATATAGCGCGATGGCAGTTGGTTCAAAACGGTACAACAAAAGTCAGCCATTACGTCCTCATCATAGATTTTATCTAACTTACGACGGACGATATGTTCGACTACTAACTTTTCATAATAATTATGAATATCATCATGTAACTTCATACAGCCTCCTGCACATTCCTTTTAAGTTTATATCATAATAGCGGGGTTATCGAACAAAGCCAAAAAGGTTTGTTGATGTATATCTACAAGATGATCAACGTCGCGCTGATAGCCCCCACCTAGGGCAAAAGCTAATGGAATATTAAGATGATGCGCATACTCAAATACAATCGAATCTCGAGCCCTAACACCTTGCTTTGAAACACTAAAGTGTCCTAGTTCATCACCTTGATACACATCTGCGCCGGCGTTATAGAGGACGATGTCTGGCTGGTATAATCGAACTGCCAGTTGTAAGGCTTCGCGGACGGTTGCCACATATTGCGCGTCCTGTGTATTCACAGGCAAGGCAAAGTCCAAATCGGATTGCGGTTTAACGCGAGGAAAGTTACTTTCACAGTGGATGGAGCAAGTAATGATATCGTCTCTATCTGCAACGATTGTTGCAGTGCCATCGCCTTGATGCACGTCACAATCAAAGATTAGCACGCGCTCAACCTGTTGATGGGCAATGAGCGTTGCTGCGACCACCGCCCAATCATTAAATATGCAAAAGCCACTACCAAAATCGCGATGTGCGTGATGATAGCCGCCGCTTAAGTTTGCTCCAAATCCATATTCGAGCGCATATTTTGCTGCCGCTAGACCGCCCCCTAAAGAAATCAAAGTGCGCTGTACGAGTTGTTCACTCCAAGGAAAGCCCATTTTCTTAATGGCTTTTTCGCTCAACGTGCCGTTTAAAAAGGCATCAACGTAATTACTATCGTGGCAAAGTTGTAGCGCATCAGCTGTGATTTTTTGCTCGGGTTCTTTGATAAATTTAGCAAACTTACTGGCGTTTATTCGTTGGTATAATTTTTTATACTTGTTGATAGGGAAGCGGTGCTTTTCAGGTAGATTTAGCTCGCTATAAATAGGGTGGTAGTAAAGCATTAACGGCTCTGACTTTTCTCAACTTCTTGAATTTTTTGCTCTGTGGCCGAAATGGCTTTTCTACAGCGGCCAAGACGAGCATGAAGGGCTAATATTTCGGCATTGAGTTTGGCAGCCTGAGAGGGAGCTGCCTTATCCATCTGTAGTCTTCTGAGGTCAATCATTTCTTGCAACCGACGCTCAAACTCATGATTTTGCGACAGCTCCTGATATAACTCATGGGACGACTGCATAATCTTCTGCACTGCCTTCTTATACACTTTGGCTTTTTTTGGTGTATTCAGTTTGTTTTCTTTCGCCCAGACAGGGGTTGATTTTAACACCTTCAACACAGCTTCCATTTGCGAACCTATTCGTTCGATGGCGAATGCAAAGGCGTGACGCTGTTCGCTTGGCGGCAGATGGGACATTGCTTCTACTATTTCTTCAACATAGTCGCTGAGCTTTAAGCTTTTAGTGCGAAATACACGGGCATCAAATAAGCTGGGCTGTGCCTGCATATAACGATTCTTATCAAACCATTTTGCTGAGTCAAATTGCGCTGCTTGTTGCTTTAAGCGGCTGACTTGTTGCTCAAGCTTGATAAGTCCTGTACTCACGAGAAATACGCCTCAAAAATAAGCTTGCCCGCAAGTACAATAACCACAGTGTTAAAGAGAGGTTTGATCAGTTTGTTGCCAAACTTAATAGCTGAATGCGCACCGAGCCAAGCACCAAACATTAAAAATGCGCCCATGGTGATACCCAGCATAAAGTTAACATGACCCAGGGCTACAAAGGTGATAAGCGAAATAAAGTTGGAAACAAAGTTCATTGAACGAGCAAGGCCGCAGTTTAAAAGTAAGCTCATTTTATAGAGCATACTGTTGGACGCAGTCCAAAACGTGCCAGTACCAGGCCCTGCCATACCATCAAAAAATCCCAACGACAAACCTTGTGTCCATTGTTTGATTTTGAGTGCTCGGTTAGCCTCAGGCAAAGTATGGGAGTCTGTTGGGCTTAGCCTACCGACTAAGCTATAAATTGCGACAGCGATGATAATTACGGGAATAAGCTTGTTTAAAAACTCGATACTTAGAAAGTCGACAAGTAGTGTGCCCAATACGGCACCTATCGCAGTGGCAATAATGGAGCCAATCCAAAAGCTAGGCTTGAATAACTGCTTTTTGTAGTAGGTAAAGCTCGCGGTTAAGGAACCAAAACTCGCGGCAAGCTTGTTAGTACCTAAGGTTAAATGTGGAGGAAGGCCCGCAGTAAGCAAGGCTGGCACAGTTAGCAGCCCACCGCCACCTGCAATTGCATCAATAAATCCAGCAGCCAGTGCGACTAAGCAAAGTAACCCCCAAGTTGTGGGATCTAAAGCGAGTTCAAACATTATTAATCAATTTGCCTTTTGTATGGTGGCAGAGTATCAAGCATGGCTTTGCCATAACGTTTTGTAACTAAACGTCTATCTAAGATGGTGATACGGCCGGAGTCTGATTCTTTACGCAGCAGTCTACCACAGCTTTGTACTAATTTCTTTGCAGCATCGGGTACAGTGATAGATAAAAATGGATTCCCACCTTTACTTTGCACGAATTCCGCTTGAGCCTCTTCAATAGGAGAGGTTGGCACGGCGAAAGGGATCTTAGTCACCACGAGGTTCTCTAGGTATTTGCCGGGTAAATCTAGCCCCTCGGATAGGCTTTGTGTACCAAATAAGATACTGCCGCGACCTAAGTCGATATTTGCTTTGTGACGAGTGAGTAAGGCATCACGGGAAAGCTCCCCCTGTACCAAAATATTAAGATTTTTACCTCTTAATTTTTCTACCACATGATTCATTTGCCAATAAGAGGCAAACAGGACAAGGTTGGCCTTATTGGTGTCTAAATAGGTTGGCAGGGCATCCGCTAAATAATCGCTAAAGGCTTTATCCGTTGGATCTGTTTGGGTTTTTGGCAAATGCAATGTCGCTTGATTGGGATAATCAAACGGAGAATCAGCTTTGATATATTTAACACCTGGCTCTTTTGCCAACCCACTTTCGTGGGCGAAATGATCAAATGTGCCCAAAGCACTGAGGGTTGCGGAGCAGAGCACCGCGCCTGCACACTCACGCCAGAGGTTATCCTTCAAATAATAGCCGACTTCGATCGGACAATCACAAAGTAAATGGTCGTGATGATGTTTGTATTCTAAGCGTTTTATCCACCTTGCATGAGGCACGCTGTCGCCTTTTCGCGCGTAGCTAAACCAGAGTTTGTTGAGTTGCTCAAGCCGGTTGATATATTGACCGCTTTCAACCAATAACGGGTCGGCTAAAAAAGCTTGCACATCGCCGTCTGAAACATCGCCCGATAGTGCATCATGCATCTTGGTAAGACAACGCAGTGCATCTTGCGTGGCATCCGCAATATCTTTTGCTTTTACAGTGAGCGCCTCTGGTACTTCGCCATGACTAAAGCGGTAGGTATCGTCATCGTTATAAGTAAAGTCGCTCTGATCGAGTATATCCCTTACCGCTCTAAGGTACTTTGCAGCGTCATTGGCTGCATCATTCAGTTTGAAATTCTGCCCAATGGCTTTTTGTGAAACCACGGTGTTTGCCATTTTTCCGCTAAACTTAAGTAGCTTTTCTAGCCACTCGATAGTGCCTTTAATCGTCGCCGCGGCGGAAGAAAAATCTCTGGTAATATGGGGCAGGTGGTGCGCTTCGTCAATTACATAAAATGTTTCTTCTGGTTCTGGTAATATCGTTCCACCACCCAATTCTAAGTCGGCCAGTAACAAAGCGTGATTAATCACTAGCACATCCATTTGTGCGATCTTTTGTCGCGCTAAATGAAAAGGACATAAATGATGAGATTTTAATTGCCGTTGGCAAGCGTGTTTATCACAAGCGATAACATTCCAAACTTTATCTGGAATTGTGTCTTCCCAGCTATCTCTGTCACCTTGCCAGCGCTTTTCTTGGTATGCAAGTGCTAACTCTCTTAAGCATTTTTGCTCCATTTGAGAAAGTGGGCTGCTGGTTGTCGGCATCATCGACATTTGCATCTCATCATCGCTGACGGCAGCCATCAGTTTTTGTACACAAATGTAGCGTTGACGACCTTTTACAAGGTCAAACTTGAAGTCTATGCCTGAATGTTCTTTTAAAAACGGCAACTCTTTGTTGATCAATTGTTCTTGTAAGGCGACGGTTGCGGTTGAAATGACGAGTTTCTTTTTACTTGAGAGTGCGACAGGAAGCGCTCCGAGTAGATAGGCTAAAGATTTTCCGGTACCTGTACCTGCTTCAATCACGCAAATACGTTGAGTGCGGTGATAATCACCTGAGAGTGTTTTTGCGATTTCGGCGACCAGATAATTTTGACTCGGACGAGGACGAAAGCCATCTAAAGCAGAGGCGACATTTTGATGTGCTTGGCGGATGGTTTTTTTTAGTTTGTCTGAGAGCATAATCTATTTAGCCTAGAGTCCTGATATAAAGCAAGCCTACCACTTGAGTCTCGATTTTTAGTTAATCACTGCGTTAACGGATAGGTTTTATTCTGTTTGTGACTTTATGTTCAATAAACAGGTGGATATAATTACAGTGATTCGTCTATTTTAGGGTGGTATTGGAGTTGGCACAAGCGATATATCAGGGCTTTGTTTTATCGAGACAGCAGATGCAGGTAAGTGGCCAACTGCGCTTGTGTTATTGGCTCAAATCGCAACACCAGTTACTCAAGGTGTGGGTAGAGGATGAGCAGCCACTTTTTTTCATTAAACAAGATAAAAAAACAGAAGTAGAACAGCTGCTAAGTCGCGCTCAGTTGCAGTGTAGTATCTCGCCAAGTCAATTAAAGCACTTCGATCAAGCCCCTGTTTGTGTTGTAAAATTTCGCACCTTGAGCCACTTCTATGACGCAAAACAGCTACTTGAAAATAAAGTCGCATTATATGAAGAGGATATTCGCCATTCCGACCGCTATTTAATGGAGCGCTTTATTCGCGGAGCCGCTTGGGTCAAAGGTAAAGCCACGCAAAAACCGGGCTACATTGAAATTACTCAGGCGCAATTTAAGGCTTGCGATGATTATAGACCACACCTTGAAATGCTTTCTATCGATATAGAATGCAACGGCGAGGGGGTCTTATTTTCGGTAGGTCTAGCGACCGATACGGAAAAACTAGTGATCATGATAGGTGAGGCGCAACATGCTGCCGTCAATGTAGTTTGGGTTGAAGATGAAATTGCGTTACTAGAAGAGCTGGTCAAGCAAGTGAATCGTTTAGACCCAGATGTGTTAATCGGATGGAACGTGATTGAGTTCGATGCCGCAATACTTGTGGAACGCGCGCAGGCTAACAGTGTCGCACTTACGATAGGGCGAG
Organism: Pseudoalteromonas sp. Isolate6; assembly: GCF_022398435.1. Taxonomy (NCBI): domain Bacteria; kingdom Pseudomonadati; phylum Pseudomonadota; class Gammaproteobacteria; order Alteromonadales; family Pseudoalteromonadaceae; genus Pseudoalteromonas; species Pseudoalteromonas sp. Isolate6. The sequence continues at coordinate 5,760 of NZ_JAKEVK010000170.1, forward strand.
ATGGCGGAGCGATGTCGACCTTCAAAGGTAACTATACCCGGGTGTTTATTCCGGGGAGAGTGATGCTAGATGGCATCGATATGATGAAAAATGCGACCTATCACTTTGAAACATTTAAACTGAGCTTTGTGGCTGAGAAGATTTTGGGTCGCACCAAGCTTATTGCACAAGATGACAGGCTTGAGGAAATCATCAGACAGTTTCATCATGATAAACCTGCGCTCGCGGCGTATAACTTACAAGATTGTCAATTGGTGTTAGACATTTTTAGTAAACTAAACTTACTTGAATTTGCCCTCGCTCGAACTCAGCTGACGGGACTGGAGCTTGAGAAAATGGGTGGCTCAGTCGCTGCGTTTACCAACTTGTATTTACCCTTATTGCACCGTAGCGGTTACATTGCACCAAACTTATCTGAGCATGGCATTAACTTTGACAGTCCTGGTGGTTATGTCATGGATTCAAAGCCGGGCCTCTACCAAAATATTTTGGTGCTGGATTTTAAAAGCCTTTACCCCTCAATTATCCGCACTTTTTGCATAGACCCTATGGGGTTGATAGAAGGGTTACAGCATCCTGAGCATGCTATAGATGGCTTTAATAAAGGTAAATTTAGTCGCACGGAACATCATTTACCGGGATTAGTCGCAGCGCTTTCCAGCGCACGTGAACAAGCCAAATTAGACAAAGATATGATGCTCTCACAGGCGATAAAAATCATCATGAATAGCTTGTACGGCGTACTTGGGTCAAAAGGCTGTCGTTTTTACGATCCACGTCTTGCAAGCTCAATAACGATGCGCGGTCATCAAATAATGCAACAAACTCGAGCTTGGATTGAAGAGCTCGGATATGAAGTGATCTATGGTGATACTGACTCAACTTTCGTCTGTTTACCTGAGTCTTTGAGTAGCGAAGCATGCCAAACAATAGGCAAGCAGTTGATGATGGAAATTAACGAGCGCTGGCGCGCATTGCTGATGGAAAGCTTTGGCCTCCACAGTCATTTAGAAATAGAGTTTGAAACACACTATAGCCCATTCTTTATGCCTACCATTCGTGGTCAAGAAGTCGGCTCTAAAAAGCGATATGTTGGGCAGATCACAGAGCTTGGCAAGCACAAGCTGGTTTTTAAAGGCATGGAGACCGTGCGTAGTGATTGGACGGAAATCGCCAAAGAATATCAACAAGCAATTATTCGCGCGCTGTTTGATGGGCTCGACACGGTTGAGATCACCCACCAATATATAAATCAGATTTTCGCTGGAAAAGTAGACGAAAAGCTCGTTTACAAAAAGAAACTTGGTAAGTCTGTTGAGTTATATACAAAAAATATCCCTCCTCAGGTAAAAGCGGCGAAACAGGCTATCGAAGATGGATTGTTGCAGACCGCCAAAAAGGGGGCGCAAATACCGTATTACTTAAGTACTGATGGGCCAAAGTTCGCGCAGCAAGGCAAGCTCGTAGATATTGATTATTATCAATACGTTGAAAAACAAATTTTGCCTATATATCAGATGCTTCCAAATGCTTCAAAATTATCAATTCGTTCTGATGGACAACAAAGCTTCGATTTGCATTAGAGCCTATTTGCCTTTCAAGTGAATTGGAAGATCAATCTATTTCTACCTGTTAGAGCAAATAGGATATGCCTTGCTTCTCACTGGGAAAGAAGGCTTATTAACAATTTTGTCGATATAGCGACCTTTACGAGTAATAAATCATCATTGCAGATGACTCACGTGTTAAATTAATTTTTTATAAAAAAGCTTTATATATTGTGAGATCATAAACACCAGTATCAAAGTAGATCCCTCACAACATTTTTCAGGTGTACTTTTTCCAATCAACAATTGATGGGTTTGAGCATAAACTAACCAATCTCTTTGTTTTTTGTTAATCCCATGTTCCGATTCTGTGTTTTTAAATTAGCACCAAGAAAAATTTTATAAAAAATTGAACTTATTTCTTATTTTTTAACCCATTGTATTTTATGGCTATTTCTTGGTGTTTTGTTGTTAATTTGGGGGCTTGTTGGTTTAAAATATGAAAATGGATGTTGACCCTATGTTGGTGCTGAAAGTAGTATAACTGCGTCATGTATCAATTTGTTTCTGTTTTGGTCCAATTAGGGGCGTAGCAAGTCTATGTTTAATAGGAATAAATTTTTGCATTGCTTCATATAAAAAAAATCAGGGAGTAATCAATGTTAAATAATAAAGTAAGCAAGGCCGTACGCCTTGGTTTAGCGTTTGGTGCGGCATCGACTGCTGTATTCAGTGCAGCAGTTGTAGCTGAAGAAGACGCTTCAGTTGAAAGCGTAGAGCGAATCCAAGTTACTGGTTCTCGCATCAAGCGCACCGATTTAGAAACTGCAATGCCAGTAAGCTCTTTCTCAATGGAAGACATTAAAGCTTCAGGTGTTCCTACGCTTGAGCAGTTTGTTCAGCAACTACCAGTAATTAGCGGTGGTAGCTACGGCTCCAACGTAAACAATGGCGGTAATGGTTCTGTAACTATGAACCTTCGTGGTCTGGGTTCAACACGTACTCTAGTACTATTAAATGGTCGTCGTTTTAGTGGTGATATCAGCACAATCCCAATGGCAGCTATTGCACGCGTTGACGTACTTCGTGACGGTGCATCTACTATTTACGGTTCTGATGCAATTGCAGGCGTTGTAAACTTTATTACAGCGAAAAATTACACAGGTACAGAGCTTGAGTTCCGTTATCAAGAAACATCAGAAGGTGATGGTAAAACTGATTCAATCAACTTTGTAACTGGTATCGAGGGTGAAAAAGGTAGCTTAATCATCTCGGCAGGTTATGATAGTCGTGATGCTATATATGGTCGCGACCGCGATTTCTCTAGCTGTCCGCGTGAAGAAGAAAACGGTAAGATTGTATGTGGTGGTTCAACAACTTCTTATCCAGCTTCGTTCACAATTCCTGGAGAAGGTACGGCTAGATACGTAATGGACGAGAATGGCAACCCAAGACCATTCGTTACAAGTGATAAATATAATCACTCATCTACAAGTATTCTTTATCAACCACGCGAATCATATAACCTATTCGCAGCAGGTCGTTACGAGTTAGCAGAAACTGACTTTACTTCTATTGAGTTTTTCTCTGAGTCTATGTTTACTCACCGTAGCAGTACAACAAACCTTGCACCTGTTGGTACTTTCTGGACTATGAATGTTCCAGAGTCACATCCTAACAACAACACCGGTGGCGATCTAAACGTAAACCGTCGTCTTGCTGAGTCAGGCAACCGTCGTACAGATTTTGACGTATATGAGTACCTAATCACTACAGGTTTTGAAGGTGAGCTTTCAAACGGTTGGTATTGGGACTTTAGCTATGGTGTAAACCACCGTCGTCAAGACGAATTTATTGATGGCCGTGTACACAGAGAGCGCATGAATACACTGGTAGATCCAGAGCTTTGTGCTGCAAGTGCAGATTGTACTGCCGCAGTAGCTGGTACACCAAATGGTATCTGGAACCCGTTTGTTAAAGATAGCTTAACTCAAGATATGCTTGACTGGGTAATTGTTCCACTTACTGATACTAATATTTCAGACGATACACAGCTACAATTTAACCTTGCAGGTGACACAGGTGATTTTGAACTACCTGCTGGTGTGATTTCTTGGGCAGTGGGTTACGAACACCTTACAACGTCTTATGAAGCAATCGTAGATGGTGCATCAGGCCTTGGTGCTATTTATGGTACAGCCCCAGGTGGCTCTGTAGGTAAATACAACACTGAAGCGTTTTATGTAGAAGCAAATATTCCACTACTTGCTGACTTACCATTTGCTGAGCGTTTAGATTTGACAGTTGCGGCACGTCGCACAGAAGTAAACTTGATTGACGATGCTGAAACAACGAAAAAGGTTGCGCTAGAGTGGCGCCCAAATTCAGAGTTAATGGTTCGTGCTAACTACTCTGAAGGGTTCCGTACTCCATCTATCACTAACTTATATCGCCCATATACTCAGTCTGCTAATTCATATACAGATCCATGTGTAAACTATGGCGCTAGTGACAATGCAATCTTAAAAGAAAACTGTGCTGCTGATGGCCTTGCACCAAATTGGTCACAGCCTAATGCGCAATCGGGCTCATGGTTGGGTGGTAATCCAAACTTAGGTCCAGAAACATCAGAAAGTAAGACGTTTGGTATTGTATGGTCACCAGATTTTGTTGAAGGCTTTAGCGCGACGATTGATTACTACGATATTGAAATCAGCAACGTAATTTCAAGCCTAACGCTAGAAACTATCGGTGAGACATGTTACGGAAGTAAAGACTTCTCATCACCAGTTTGTGACTTGATCAAAGGTCCTGAAGCTTACGGTACTAAAGGTATTAGCCCTCGTCGTAACCTAGATGGCAACCTTGTAGGTGTTGATTTGTCGACACAAAACCTTGGTTTCTTTACTTCTAAGGGTGTCGACTTCGACTTTAACTACGCGACAGAAGCGCTAGGTGGTAATCTTCGCTTTAAACTAGCAGGTACACATCTACTAGAGCAAACTTCTCTTGAAGCTGAAGGTTTGGTTGTTGATGAGCTAGAAGGTAAATACGGTGCGGATATCGCGAATGGTGGACGTGGTGCGTTTAATGAATGGCGTGCAAACCTACGTACATCGTATGACCGCGATAACTGGGGTCTAGCACACACTTTACAATATCAAAGTGGCGTGGATGATTCTGCACCAAATGAAAATGCACTTTCTAACAGCGTTGGTTCTGTAATTTATAATGACCTTTCTGGTTATTATCACGCGACGGATAGCTTGACTCTATCACTAGGTATTAACAACCTATTCGATAAGCAGCCTCCTTATGTTAGCCGTGGTGATAATGGTCTTCTTATCCGTGTTCACCGCCTAACTGGTCGTGAATATTACGC
>NZ_JAKEVK010000171.1:0-10587 GCF_022398435.1 Pseudoalteromonas sp. Isolate6
TTATGAATCAGCGCAGATTAAGAAATGCATATCTATACTTAGTTACATATGTACAAACCTAAGAGAATTCCGCACAAGGCGATAACAAAAAGCCATAGGCGACAAAAATAATTAAGGAAAGGCAATGAAAATGCTCAAGTACTACCTGTTTGCAAGTCTCTGTTTAGCTGCACTCACGGTCCACAGTATAGGCTCTTGGTTAATGCTGCCGCTTGCGTGGTTTACCGTCTCGATATCGTTAGTTACTTTTGCTTATGCTACCAACTACCCCCATATATTTAGAAAGCACGGTACAGGCAAGATCCCTTGGTATGCAACTTGGCTATTTTGGCCCTATTTAGGGTGCGTACATTTGTACAATGCGATTGAACGAGGCAGAGATGTTGTGGACGCGTTTCAGCCGCTAACTGATGACTTATTTGTTGCTTGTCGCTTATTCCCAAGCGACGTGGATATGCTCAAGGCAGAAGGGATAGAGGCTATTTTAGACGTAACTGCCGAGTTTGATGGTTTAAACTGGTCTGCGGAGCAGCAAGGCCTACATTACCTCAATATTCCGGTGCTAGATCATCAAGCACCCACCTCAGAGCAATTAGCGCATGGCATGGCATGGATAGCAGCGCAGCATGAATTAAAGCGAAAGGTTGTGGTGCATTGTGCGTTGGGGCGAGGACGCTCAGTGTTCTTTTGCACTGCATATTTGCTTGCAACCAACCCCGATTATACCGTCCGTGAAGCGCTGGAGAAAATCCAAAACCGCCGTGAAACGGCAAGGCTAAACAAGCATCAGCTAAAAGGACTAACAAAGCTACATCATAGCCAAACTTTTACCCATAACGAACGGGCCGCGTTAATCATTAATCCAGTATCGGGATCAGGAAAATGGTTCACCTACGAAAATGACATTGTGGGTATGCTGACGGAAAAATATAACTTATCCATTCACTTTACAGAGAAAGACACAGACGTTTCGGCATTGGCTACTCGAGTCATGTCCGAAAAACAGCCAAATATCGTAATTGCAGGAGGCGGTGACGGTACACTAGCGAGTGTTGCTCATGGGATGCATCAAAGTGATGTACTGTTTGGTATTTTGCCTTTAGGAACTGCTAATTCTCTAGCGACCGTGTTACTCGGCTCACTGTCCAAAATAGATCCCATTAACCGTTCTTGTGAAGCAATATTAGAGGGTAAAACCAAGCCTATTGATATAATGAACTGTAATGGTCGCACCGCACTTTTAGCTGCGGCAATTGGATTTGGGCAGGAAATGATCGAAAAGGCTGGGCGTGAAGAAAAGAATAGCTCAGGACAACTTGCCTACATTAGAGGGTTATGGCAGGCAGTGAGTGAAAATAAGCCCCTCAATTTTAAAGTCAGCTTTGATGGTGCTGAGCAATCTCAAATAGATTGTGTTAGTCTGGTTATAGCGAATGCGGCACCTAAAACCACCATTCTTGCTCAAGGTCATGGAGAACCAATCTATGACGATGGCAAACTGGACATTACGATTTTACCGGTCGAGCCGGATGGTGCGCAGAACCTTACGGTAGCCGAACTTATTTTACCTAAATTAGACGGCAAACCTTCTAATATTCGCACAGAACAGTGTGAAAAGATAAGTATCGAGTTTGAGCAGGAACAACACTTTGCATTAGATGGTGAAGTGCTGAGTGCGAAAAATATTGAAATAGTGATCCAAAAACACGCGCTGAACGTAATGGTTCCGAATTAGGTATTTTGCGGCCATTCACTTAGTGTGCATAAGATAAAGATCAAAAGTGGAAACACTATTAGAGCATTGAGAGAGGGACTCAATTGAAAACCGTTTTATTAGTAGATGACGATCATGATTTTGCAGAGCTGGCTTGTCGTATAGTTGAATACTTGGGACATGACGCGTGTTTAGCAAATGATTTGGCGTCGGCCAGACAATGGTTAGAAACGCAAAGTTTTGATCATATCTTTCTTGATTTTATGCTGCCGGATGGCAGTGGTTTACATTTAGTGGACGAAGTTAGAGCTGCAGGGATCCGTACACCTATAACGATGGTTACGGGACATCCATCAGTAAAGTCAGCCTTGTCTCAACTTTGTCATGACGGGGTAAGTTATCTCACCAAACCCGTTGATGCAGACGATTTTAGAAATGCGCTAAGCCCTTCTAAAAACAAAACTAAACGAACCGAGAGTCAAGCGCACTTTGGTGTGCTGCTGGGTGAGTCTGCCAAAATGAAACATCTATATAAGATGATAGAGCGCGTGGCGGGCACCGACGCTAATGTGATGTTGATGGGGGAAAGTGGTGTAGGTAAAGAGATGTTTGCACGCGCCATTCACAATGCCAGTACAGTAACTGGGGATTTGGTTAACGTAAACTGTGGTGCAATCCCGAAAGACTTGATTGGAAGCGAACTCTTTGGTCACGAAAAGGGGGCGTTTACAGGTGCAAATGCTCAAAAAGTCGGAGTGTTTGAACAAGCAGAGAATGGCACTTTATTTTTGGATGAATTAACCGAGATGCCAATTGAGCAACAGCCAAACCTATTACGTGTACTTGAAACGCATACGGTGACACGAGTTGGTGGTACTAAACCAATAAAAGTAAACTGTCGGGTCATATCTGCGACCAACCGCAGTGTTGAAGACATTGCTACCAATGATGTACTGCGAGAAGATATTTATTTCCGTTTGGCAGTATTTCCAATCCATATTCCACCGCTCAGAGAGAGAAAAGAAGACATTCCTTTGCTCGCTGAGCATTTTCTGCAAGGGTTAAACAAGAAAGGTAATAGTCAATTTGTGATTAAGGCGGCGGATATGAATCGCTTAGTTGAATATGACTGGCCTGGTAATGTGCGTGAACTTAAGCACACGATTCATCGTGCCTATATTATGGCAGATCACGATGATCACAGTTTAGTATTTGATGCGAACTTCGCTTCACCATTTGCGCAGGCAAAGCGCATGGTGGAGCATGCACAGCTTAATCGCACTCCAATTCCACCACAGGTGGGCACGTCAAGTAGAGCAAACGCCATTCAAGTACCGACGCCTGAAATGAAGCCTGGTAAAACGATTGAAGAGGTAGAAAGAGAGCTGATCTACCAGACGTTAGAATCAGTAGAAGGTAATAAGACACTGGCTGCGCGAATGCTTGGGATCAGTACAAAAACACTCTACAACCGTTTAAACGCCTATGAAGGAGAAACACAGTCATAATTTCGGGGAGGAACAATGACACAACATGGTCAAGGTGAGCTTGCGAAATTAGTGCATGACGCACGCAAACCTTTGAATCAAATTTCAATGAACTCAGAGTTGATTAAGCTTATAGCTGAACAACCAGGTTCTCAACAACAGATAATCGAGATAGCTAATACGATTATTAAGGCAACTAAAGAATGCAGCGAGTTGTTACAGACGCTGGTGGAGCAAGGAAATAATGAGTGAACAATGAATCCAGAGTAAGCGCTTTTATGAACTTAAGCAATAAACTGAGTTTCATCTGGTTTGCCGTGATTGTGAGCGTAGGGCTGGTAGCGTCCAATGCGCTAATCGGCTTTAACAATGTTAAAGAGTTAAACCAAGTTCAAGAGAGTATTCGTAATACCAGCGAAGTGATGATGTCTCTGGATCAGCTTCATATCGCGATGTTAAATGCAGAAGCTGGACAGCGAGCATTTTTAATCTCAAATAAAGAAAGTGACTTAGCGCCGTTTGAAAAGTCATTGCAAAATCTTAATGAGAGTATTGCGAGAGTTGCTCAGAATCACTCTGAAAGTGATGTGCAGCAGCAAAAAATAAATAGCTATATTGACGGTGTGAAGAGGCGATTTAAAACGTTACAGAGTACGATAGTCGTTGCGCGTAATACCGATACGGGGAATGAAGTTTTATTACTTGATCGCGCTTCGGACTCTGGTGGCGATCTGCGGGAAGAGTATACTCGGATCATGGCCGCGGAAGTGGATATTCGAGCTATTCAATTAAATCAGTTAAAACGGGTACGAAAGGAAGCACAGACTAATATCGTGGTGTTTACTTTGTTAAGTGCCGTGATGATTTTTGCCATATTGCTACTATTGGTTGCAAATCTGCGCAGCACCAAACGAGCAAAGCACGAGTTAGAACAAGCGAATGACCATCTCGAAGAAAAGGTACAGGCGCGTACTGAAGCGTTAGAACATTACGCTGAAGAGCTTAACCGAAGTAACCGAGAACTCGAAGATTTTGCGTTTGTTGCCTCCCACGACTTGCAAGAGCCACTAAGAAAGATCCGCGCTTTTGGTGATCGTATCGAAAAAAATTATAGTGAACATCTGGATGATAAAGGGAGGGATTATCTGGCTCGGATGACAGGTGCTGCGCAGCGTATGTCGACGCTAATCACTGACTTGCTTGAGCTATCCCGTGTCACCACCAGAGCAAAACCATTTGAAGAGCAAGATCTCAATCAAGTTTTACAGTTTGTGTTGGAAGATTTAGAAATTGCGGTCAAGGACAGCAATGCAAGTGTAAATGCCGCCGTTTTACCGACAATAAAATGTGATGCCAGCCAAATACACCAACTATTTTTAAATTTACTTTCTAACGCTATCAAGTTTAGAGTAGACGGGCGCGACCCGGTTATTACGATTTCAGTTGAAAACAGCCAATTGATGGGCCAAGATGCCTATACTTTAGTAGTGGAAGATAACGGTGTTGGTTTTGACGTTGAATACGCGGATAAAATATTCTCGCCTTTCCAACGGCTACATGATAGAAAAAAATATGCTGGTACTGGTATTGGTTTAACCGTGTGTAGACGCATCGTTGAGCGGCACGGTGGGGCAATTTCAGCAACCAGTGAAGATGGTAAAGGTGCTAAATTCACGATCACATTACTCGTTGAACCAACACCAATTATTCAGGAACTGAAAAATGAACTATAAAAAAACTCAGCCGATCCATATTTTGATGGCGGATGATGACGAAGATGATCGCTTGCTAGCTCAGGATGCGCTAGAAGAGAGCCGTGTACTCAATGCGTTTCAATTTGTTAAGGATGGGGTTGAGCTTTTAGAATATTTAAGAAATGAGGGCCAGTTTACTGATAAGCAACAGTACCCAAGACCAAACCTCATTTTACTTGACCTGAATATGCCAAGAATGGATGGCCGAGAAGCGCTACAAGAAATTAAAAAGGATCCAATACTGCGCTCTATTCCCGTGGTGATCTTAACTACCTCCAAAGAGGAAGAAGATAAGCTAAGAGGATATGACTCTGGCGCGGCATCTTATATTACTAAGCCTGTTGATTTTGATGGCTTAGTGGATTTGATGAAGCACTTAGGCAAGTACTGGATTGAAATAGTAGAGCTGCCAAATTAATCTTATTGCGCTTGTGCAAGCAAGCGCTCACTCACTCCAAGTCGTCCTATACTTGTTTCAGCCTATCGTGACGACCTAAACGAGTTACTATCACTTCATTTACGGAGGCCAATATGACAAAGGAGTCAGTCAGTGAAGTCAATGTGTTACTCATTGAAGATGACGAAGACGATTATATTTTAACCTTAGATTATTTGGAGTCGATCCCTAACTTTAAATTTAATCTCGTTTGGCAGAGCCAATACCACCAAGCTCTAGAAGCGCTGGAGAGCAATGGCTTTGATCTTTGCTTGTTGGATTATCAGTTAGGCCCGCAAACTGGGTTAAGTGTGTTAAAAGAAGCCAAAGCAAGACAGGTTCATACGCCGATAATCATGTTGACGGGACAATCGGACGAAGTCTTGGATAACGACGCATTGAAAGCGGGCGCTGAAGATTTCGTACTTAAGTCAGAAATAAGCAGCGCGCGGTTTATTCGCTCTATCCGTTATGCTTTGGCACGGAAAGAGCTTGAACGTGAGCGCCTTGAGCGATTGCGAGTAGAGTCTGACAGTCGAGCAAAAGACCGCTTTTTGGCTCATTTAAGTCATGAACTAAGAACGCCACTCACTTCTATCTTGGGGTACACCAATCTCCTCCTATCCCGGGAAGAATTACAAAATGTTAAGCCTGAGCTATCTATTATTAATAATAACAGCGAGCATCTACTTAATTTACTCAACGATGTGCTCGACCTGTCAAAGCTAAAAGAAAACCGATTACAGCTCAATAAACAAGACACATGCTTGAGTAGTTTTCTTAGCGACTTGTATAGTTTGTTCAAAATGGCTGCTGCGAAAAAAGGCTTGAGTTTTAGTATTGAAGCTAAAACGCCACTCCCTCAAGATGTAAAAGTCGATAAAACAAGGCTAAAACAGGTACTTATCAACATTATTTATAATGCGATTAAGTTTACGAGTTCTGGTTTTGTGAAGGTCGAGATCACACTACAAGCGGATGCAAAGCTTGAATTCAAGGTAATTGATACGGGCATTGGTATTCCTGCAGCCAAGCTTAAACGTATATTCAAGCCATTTGAACAAGTACAAAACGTTACAACACGCACGGATGAGGGCGCTGGTCTTGGGTTAGCTATTAGCTCAGCACTGATTAAATTGATGGGCGGTGAGCTGGCGGTTGAGTCGACCTTGGGAGAGGGGAGTGAATTTGGCTTTTGTATCGATCTAGAGAAGGTAGACGGAGCGGCTCTTGCTCCACTTGTGTTAGATAAAACGCAAAATGCAGCTAATAAAGCGCTCCCATCGGACCTAAAAGGGCATATCCTTATCGTTGAAGACATTAGTGAGATACAGATGTTAATGCGTACTTTGATTGGCCAAACAGGTGCAACGGCTGAAATTGCAGGCGATGGCATTGAAGCGCTTGCGATGCTTAAGGATAACCCAAATAAATATGATTTAGTCTTTATGGACTTGCATATGCCAAGAATGGATGGTCGAGATACTATTGTTGCACTTAGAGAGCGTGATATTGACTTACCTGTTATCGCATTGACCGCTGCAGCCCAAAAAGGCACAAAAGAAGAGTTAAAGGCGCTTGGCTTTAGCGATATGATGAGCAAGCCTATTAATGTGCCTGAGCTGGGTAAGTGTTTAGAGCATTACTTGAGTGATAAGTTGCCATCACCTAGCATTGATATGACGCAAGCCAATGGTGCATTGCAGTTTTTAGTGGTAGAAGACGATGCAGATACGCGCAACTTATTGAAGTTGCTACTGAATTCATTACAAGTGAATGTGGTTACGGCCGATTGTGCACAAAACTGTTGGCAACACTTCGTTGGTTCTGAGCGCTTTGACACTATTTTACTGGACATAGGTCTACCTGATAAGTCCGGACTTACGCTAGCGCGAGAGATCAAGGAACAAGATCCCAGTCAACATATTGTGATTGCTAGCGGTTTTGATCCTGAGCCGGAAAAGTTGGCAGAGTCGCAAGTGGATGAGGTGTTATTAAAGCCTATTACCTTGGTGGACCTGAAGGAAGTTAAAGAAAAGCTGGATTAAAGGAAGTAGTAAAGAATAGCTCGAGGAGTTAAATTAAGCCTTGAGCCATTCTTTGCAACAGCACTATTTTCCTTAATGCACCAAATTTGCCGTATTTAGCGCTGAGCGCGCCAAACATAAAAACAAAGCCCATTCCTTGCGGCGAGCTGATCGCGCCGGTGAATACCTTTTTGGCTTTTACATGAGTCAGTCGATTAAATTGTTTAGCATCGATAAGTCTTTTCTTCTCCGCCACTACCTCTTGGTGCAATTTATCTGTAATAAACTCAGCGAGTTTCGTCATTGCTTGCCTCCGACTTCACTACCGGGGTAAAAAAACCGGATGTAAGATCATTTATGCTGTTATTGAACAGCTTAAGCCCTGTCACAATTAAATAATATATCACCGCGATATTGATAGTCAGAACAATGCCTGCTGAAATAAACCAGCTAAGCCCTGCATAGGTTAGTGCATACGCGAATAACACATGTAGGCTACCCCACACCATTGCCGTTAATATTAACGAAAATAGGATCAACCCTAGTGCAATACATAAAGTTTTAAGGTTAGCTCTAAATTTGGCTCCTAATAAGCTAATTTGTGCTTCGGCGATTTGCTGATAACTGTTTATTAATAGAGACACAGAGTCTTTAAGCTCAGCGAGCGCTGGAGTGCGCTCGTGAGCAGCTGCTTGACGGTCTCTTACTTGAGCTTGGTCTTGCATGATTACTTATTCCTTAATAGCATAGTTGCCAACATACCCAGTGAAAATGCGATACCAGCCGTTTTTACTGGATTTTCGGTGGCATACTTTTTAATACCTGATGTGTTCCACGCACGTTCCCACTCTTTACGCTTAGCACCGATGGCTTCGCTTGAATTGTGGCTCTTCTCTCGTAGCGACGTTTCAGTGCGAGAAGCTGAAGCGTGCAGTGAATCTACAGAAGCATGCAATGTGTCTGCGATTTGATCCGTAACAGGATGGCTAGAATCGTGTCCATTTGCCTGCGGTTTAGCTGTGTTGCTTGTCTGTGTTTGATTTGCTTGATTACTCATAAACTACTCCTTATTCGTTTAGTTCACTCTTACTAATGCAAAGGCTTTGCCATAATTAAAGTGTTTTAAATTCAATTGCTTATGGTTTTTCGTGTTCAGGATTGATACGTAGTTACAAAGGTTGTAAAAATTTCATGGAAGAAGTACAGGGTATCGTGTAGCGAGAGTAAGGGTTGAATCTTGCCGCTGGCGCAAGGTTAGTGCCGTCTTTTCTTGCTAGAAGGCACTAACCATTGACCAAGTTATTGTAACCCTCTGTGATTGTTCGGGTAGCGATGCTTTCGGAATTGAACTTTACTGACCCACGTTGTAAAAACATTTACTACAGCAAAGCAACCCAGTGCGGCACTTATACCGATCAACATATAAAGCATAAAGTCGAAATAGAGAGACAATTCCATATAACCTCCAAGCTCAATATAGTAATTCAGGTCTTATAACTCGGTATTAGTTGTATAAATTCAGTTCTAAGGTGGTGACAAAAAATGGATTTTCAAGTCTGCTTCATGGCTGTTTAATTGATGTTTAACGTGGACTCAAGGATAGAAGATAGTGAGTTGACAAAGCCCGCTCAAGGAAAAAATTGTTCAATGGATATTAGCCGAGCTGAAAAGTAGAGGACAGCCAACCATAAAGCGATTAACTTAATATGCCAAAATGAAATCTAAAAAAGGCGCTACCAAGTGATAGCGCCGAAACCAAGCTCTTGTGGAAGAGCTAGGACTGAGTCAAAGGGGAAATAATTGGGGGCTACTATGGAGCCAAAATTACTGCTTAAAACTGATATTCGATAGAGACGGCAGCTACGTCCATATCTGGGTCGATATCGTCTTCAAGTTCATAACGCGTGTATTCTAAACGCATATTAATGTTTTCATTCAGGTGAAACTCAACGCCTGCACCGTAAAGCCAGTCGCCACCTTCAAGGTTAGATGAAACACGGCCTACAGCTGGAATATCCGCGTAGATATCAGCATCCCACTCAAGCCAGCCACCTTTTGCATATACCGAGAAATGCTCATTTAATGGGGCTGAGATACGCGTCGACAAAGAAATACCGTCAATTTCAGCGGAGTTATCAATGTCACTTGCTTCGTCGAAGTTTTCGTAGGCAAGCTCAAAGCTCCAATATGGATTGATTTTAGTACCCACATAAGCTTTTAACATAGAAGAGTCATCGTCGAACGAGGTGTCGTTCTCACGATCTTCCCATTGGAAAGAGTATTGGCCGTAGCCGATACCTGTGTAAATTTTATAATCATCTAGTCCAAAATCAGACTCCGCGTGAGCAGCGGTAGATGCAAGACCTAGAGAGGCTAGTAGCGCAGCGGCAATAGTTAATTGTTTCATCTTTACTCCTTAAATCAATGTAAGTATGGGAGGGGGAAATTCCCCCTCAAATTAAAATTGGCTTATGATTTTTTGGTTACACGAAGGTTGTCTTTTACTTCTTTAACATCATTAGCATTTTTCGCGATTTGAACTGCAAGGTCGCGTTCTGCTTCACTGCCTACGTGACCGTTTAACGTTACGACTAAGCCTTCAACATCAACATCAATGTCAGTGCCATCTACGTCAGTGTCGAACAGGTAACGAGACTTAATTACCGTTGCGATTTTTGCGTCAGTAAAGCCCGTATCACTCTCATAATTACGCTCTTTTTTGCGCTCATCTGACATTTCTACAATTGTCAGGTCATTTTTCACTTCTTTTACGCCGTCGATACCTAGTACAAGCTCTTCAGCTAACTTTTTATCTACTGAATGTTCGACTTTACCAGTAAGTACAACAACACCATTTTTTACGTCAGTATTAATGTCGAAGCTGTTCAATTCACCGTTAAAAAGCAGCGTAGCTTCCGCTTTACCATCGATCCAAGCATCACTTGCCTCCTTTTCCCAAGAGTTATCAGCGGCGAATGCTGAAGCAGTAGTAAGTGAAGATACAAGTACAGTTGCAATTAATGTCTTTTTCATAATGAAACTCCTTTAATTTCGTAGTCGAATTACTTATTGCAGCTGTTGTGCCAGTTTTTAAGTTGTTGAAATTAATGGTTTTTTATTTTTATAGGAAACAGGAAGGAAGAATTTACCGAGAAAATGTGCATATTAC
>NZ_JAKEVK010000172.1:0-10538 GCF_022398435.1 Pseudoalteromonas sp. Isolate6
GTTTTAATATCAATAGCAAACACTATTTTATCGGTAAATATTTAGCGAGTTTAGCTATCGTGCTGTTAGTAATGAGCTCAGTTGTCATCGCTATGGTGACTTTACCCCTGATCTCAAGCCTCTTTGGACTCTACCCAGATAGTGATTTTATCGCAACTTCATGGCCCCATATTTTACACGCTATACTGCTTTGGGTACTCCCAGCTTGCATAGTTTATACCGCTATTCCGTTTGCGCTCACAGCACTTACTGGACGCGCTACACCAGCTTATGCAGCGATGATGATAGCCGTTGGCTCGTTCGTCATTATCACCGCTTTGTTTGGTGACGGCGCACCACAAGCTACTTGGCTACAAATTGTTGACCCGCTAGGTAAGGTTACAGTTGAAGGGCAAATTTTCTACTGGACAGCACAGCAAAGAATGACCCAGTTTTTAAGTTTAGATGGAGCGTTACTCTACAATCGTTTGCTCTACTTAACGCTCGCATTGTCTTTGCTGGCATTTGCATGGTGGCGCTTCGATTTAATGCAATTTAGAACCAGTAACAGCAAAAAAGCCTCAGCAAGGCCCGTTGCAAAAGTGCAACAACATACGCACAGTTCAAGCAAACTAAATATGAACCCATTAACCTTGATAACCAACGAAGACACAGTCTATTGGCTTAAATTCAGCGTCTATTCCGGTTACCTTCAGGCTCGCCAAATCATTACTAATAAGGCGTTTTACCTATCAATGTTGACGCTTTCGTTGATGCTGCTCATCGCCGGTTTAAGCTACCGTTTACCAGGCATGGAGGGCAGCGCAGCTATTTTGCCAAGAACGTACACGCTGCTTCCTGTATTGATTTATCCCAGTTTGATTTTTACCATGCTTGCCGCCGCTTTTTTTATAGTTGATCAGTGCCACAAAGACCACCAGCTAAATACCGCACAACTGGTTGCTGTGTGCCCAACGCCAGATTGGCAACCCCCTCTAAGCCATATAATCTGCGCTACTCTTGTTGCAGTCGTATTAATGTTAGTGCCTATTTCAGGCTTATTGGGTACACAATTAATACAAGGTTATCTTGACCCCGATTGGCAAAGTTTATTGCATTTGAGCATGCTTGTTTTGCTGCCATTAATGCTCGCTTATGTGTTTATAGCCATCATAAGTTACGGGCTATTGCAGTCTAAAATTGCTGCACAGGTATGTGCCGTGGTGCTCTGTATTTCTCCTGCGATATTCAATGAAACTCACGCGATAGAGAACTTTATGTATTTATGGGCATGGCCATCTATTGCTCAGCTTTCCGAAATAGCATCTACAGAGCAATTTATCATCAGAGATCTCAATCTTATGCTCTACTGGCTCAGTTTTTATTGCGTGTTGCTTGTATTGAGCAGCTGGCTGTGGACACGAGGTATGATTGCGTCTTTTAAGGAAAGATTCGCCGCTTTGCCAAAAAAGATTACACCGCGATCACTGGCAATTATGCTGTTGTCAGGGACAATTTTTGGCTACCAAGCCAACTCAATTCATCAAGAGATGATCGTTAACGGTCAATTTGAAACACAAGCCGATGGTTATGCTGTGCAAGCCGACTATGAAAAGCAATACCGGCAATTCGATACACAACCACAGCCTAAAATTCGCCACGCTGAAATTGCCATATCGCTTTACCCAAATCAGCGCGCTATAAAATACATGGCCAACTTAACATTGGTTAATTCACACCAGAATGCAATCGAGCAGTTGCTGCTCAACACCAATCACTACACCGCTGTTGATGAAATCTTACTTTCTGGTCAAGCGCTTTCACAGATCGCTTTAGACAAAGCGCATCATGCCTCGGTTTGGGGCTTGAATACACCTCTCACTCATGAGCAACAAAGTCAGCTCAGTTTTGCAGCTTCAGTCAAATATCAGGGCTATAGTAATCATGCAACTGATTACATTGGCAAAGTGACAAAAAATGCCAGCTATATTGATGCAAGTTTTTGGCCCTCCATTGGGTTCGAGAAAAACAACATCATCAAAGACAACGCGCTACGAGAGAAGTTTAAACTCGATCCGCTGGCACCAGACTTTTTCAGTCAGTCACAAACACTAGACTTGTATCAACACGATGATGCAGATCTGCTCACCTATAAACTAAAAATTGACGCCCCGAGCAATCAAATAGTTGTGGCGCCGGGGGAGCTGCTGAAACAGCAAACACAAGGACAGCGCCACAGCTATGAATTTCAAACAATGACAGCGAGTCATTGGGATCCTGTCATTGTGAGCGCCGGATACAAAATTCACCAGTCTACATGGATAAGTGCAAAAACCGGCAAAGAAATTTCCATAGAACTGTTTTATCTTAACACCGATGAAGTAATCCTAAGTTCCATGATACAACGAGCAAAACATGCACTTGAACAAGGCGAAGCAACATTTGGAGCTTACCCATACAACAGCTTAAAAATAGCAGCGTTACCTCAGGGGATGGGCGAGCAAACCGTGAGTGCAAATTTAGCACTTATCCCCGAAATGTCCGCTTGGCAACACAATTATCATGATCCATCCAGTTCCGATTGGTTAGAATACACCGTACACGATGCAGTTGCTCAGGTTTGGTGGCAGAATATCGCAATCGCAAACACCGCAGGTTACCCCATACTGTCTGAGGGAGTGCCAACTTGGTTTGCGCTGACCAAATCAAGATTGAGTAGCGAAGCAACACAACAACTATTGGCTAGCATTAAAAATGACTACTTATTAGCACGTACTAAAGAGTCCGGTGTGGAGAAAAACGCCTTAGCATTGACGCACCAACCATACGCTAAAAGTAAATCGCAGCTTGTTGTTTATGAAGTGTCACAGCTCATTGATAATGAGCAATTTAGCAATGTGATCAATGATACCCTAGCGCATTATCGAGTACAGAGTGCTTCACAGCCCATATCGGCACAACAGTTGTACCTGAAGCTGTTGCAAGCCGTAAATCAGCCTAAACATGAAAAACAACTAAATATATTATTTCACCAAATGACGCTGCGTGACGCAAACGTGCAAAATCTACCTCTGTAAACCCCCATTACAAACGATTAGGGCTGCCACATAAGCGCCCTAATTACTACCAACCTTGCTCTCTACCTTTAAAAAAAACCGCACAGAGGGGTAATGGCCGCTTTCGGGTAGTGGCTCTCCTTGCATATTCAGACAATAACGAACAATAAAAACAGGGCCGACCAAATGGTCAACGCTGACAAGAAGTAAGCCTAAAAACACATTTCTAGCGCAGCATAACTCAATGCCCAACTACTCTACTATTCGTTGTTACTAGGAGCTAATTTACTATGTTTCGTTATAAGCTGACGTCTGCAGCCAACCCTCTCTTCTCCACCTCTAAACTCAACTATTATATTTCACGTACCTTGTTAGCAATGAGTCTAGGTGTTTCCTCTTCAGCAGTATTTGCAGATGATCAAGCCAAACATATCGACTTGGAACGAATCGAAGTCACTTCTGAAAAGCGTACCGTGAATATTATGGAAGTTGCTTCTAGCGTAACTGCTATTTTTGGACAAGAACTTGCCGACTCTGAAGCCTATTCCATCACAGATCTTGGACAAGCGATCCCGAGCGTTCACGTTTATAGCTGGGGTGGCCGAAGAGACAGCAATGTATTTATTCGTGGCATAGGCCCGGGTTTATTCACCGAACCCACCATAGGTTTTTACGTCGATGGCGTGAATTATAGTAGCAATAGTATTTTTGATTTGGACCTTGTGGATATAGAGCGTGTTGAGGTCCTAAGGGGCCCTCAAGGCACACTATACGGGGGCAATTCTCTGGCTGGTGTTATTAATATTATCACCAAACAACCAGACGAAATGCCGGAGTTCAAAGGCACCTTTTCTGCAGATAACTTTGGCTCAAAGCGAGTTAGATTAGGTGTAAATACCCCCTTAACTGCAGATAATCTATTTCTCGGCTTATCAGCTTCGGCATATAACACCGATGGACATCTTGAAAATACCTACTTAGACAAGGACTTTGGTGCTCGCGACGATCTGAGTGCGAGAGCTAAACTTAGATGGGTCGCGTCAGACAATCTTGAAGCCAACTTTGTAGTGGATTATGAACGTTTTCGTGGAGACTCGTATGCGATGGGGCAACTTGAGCGTATCAAAGCCAATCCAGATCACATAGAACATGACTTTGAAGGAGTTGACGATCGCGATGCACTTGGGGCTTCGGTTACACTGGATTATAGCGGTGACAATGTAAACTTCATCTCGATCACAAGTTGGCGTGACTGGGATAACCTGAATACCGCGGATCAAGATACAGGCAATGACGCAGGATATCAGTTCCATAGTCACTCTCAGGAAGATTTTGATCAGCTCTCTCATGAAATGCGTTGGAGCTCTAAAAATACTGAAGACTACCATTGGCTAGTCGGGTTTTATGGCTACCAATCAGATACCCAGAATACGACAAGAAATGATTTAAATTTCTCCTCTATGTATCCAGGTAGTGGACCCATGGTTGATCGTTCGATTATCGGGAAAGATGACCAAGCTTGGGCGGTATTTGGTCAGGTTGATTACGCAATCACTCAGGATATTACCGTCATTGCAGGTTTACGCTACCATAAAGAGCAGCGAGAAGCTGATATTAATATCGATTCTCAATCCACTGGAGTTACCTCGCAATACGGTGGCAAGGAAGAATTCAGCGAAGTTCTACCCAAACTAGCCCTCTCTTATCAAACGAACAATAATGACCTTGTTTATGCGTCTTGGAGTAAAGGTTACCGAGCGGGAGGATTTGACACATTATATCCCAACTTAAGCAAGCCTAGCTTTGAGCCTGAATACAGTAATAACTATGAAATTGCCTATAAAGCACTAGCGCTAGAAAACCAACTGAGCTTTTCAATCACTGCATTTTACGTTTCTTTAGACGACCAACAAGTGCAACAGATGTTAGAAAACACCACCATTATCACAGATAACGCTGGCGAAAGTACCAGTCGGGGTATTGAGTTTGAGTCGCGCTACCAGCCTCACCCGGATTGGACCATTGGCTTCTCAAGTAGTTATGTTGACGCCACTTATAGTGAGTATGAAAGTGTGAACTTTGCAACTGGTGCAATAGAAGACTATTCCGATAATCGTTTACCAAATACACCTAAGATCAGCGCCAACCTGTCCATTAGCAATCGTACAGAACTCAACAGCGACTTCACCTTATTCACGCAGTTAGAAAACATTTATATGGGTGATCACTACTTTGATGCAGGTAACCAAATGAAGCAATCAGCATATCACCTTTTAAATGCCAAAGTAGGCCTTGAAAGCGAAAACTGGTACGCGCACCTATGGGTGAAGAATGCGCTCGATGAATATTACTCAAAAGTTGCATTTAACTTTGGTTTCGGTGTTACGGCAGAAGCAGGAAACCCGAGAACCATAGGCCTCACTGTAGGTACTAATTTCTAAACCAATAACGAGTGGAAAGTGGCGCACGCATCAAGCGCCACTATGACATTGTATAAATAATATCAATGCGTTGATACGCTTATTAAGGGAGTTACCATGCAAGCTCAATCCGTGTTATTGCTCGGTGGTACAGGTCAAGTAGGCTTAAAAGCAGCCGAGTATTTACTTGAGCATACACAAGCCGCACTTACGTTTGCTTCACGTAGAAAAGCCTCATTGCCCAGTGCAATTTTGCAACATCAGGACCGAATAAATACTGTACAACTAGATGTCCAAAACACCAACGATTTAAAAGCCCAGTTAAAGAATACAGATCTGGTCGTCGCCTGTGTTGGCCCCTCGGGCGTTATCGGCGATCAAATAGTATTGACCTGTAAAGAGTTAGGCGTACCAATTATTGATGCCGGTGGCTACGATCCAGTGTACGCGTCCCTACACGAGCATGAAAAGCAGTATAGTAGTGAAGTACCGCTCATCATCAACGTCGGTTTGCTACCGGGCTTATCAGGCGTATTCCCTGCCTATCTTATTCAACAATGTAGTCGTGGAGCGGACATCAAATCCTTAGAAGTGCAATACGTTGGCCGAGACGCTTGGAGCTACAATTCGGCATGGGACATCATAAATGGGTTGGGAGACTTTGGTCACGAGCGTGGCTTTTGCTACTTGGAAAACCAGCAAGTT
Organism: Pseudoalteromonas sp. Isolate6; assembly: GCF_022398435.1. Lineage (NCBI taxonomy): Bacteria > Pseudomonadati > Pseudomonadota > Gammaproteobacteria > Alteromonadales > Pseudoalteromonadaceae > Pseudoalteromonas > Pseudoalteromonas sp. Isolate6. The sequence continues at coordinate 6,161 of NZ_JAKEVK010000172.1, forward strand.
AAACGTGAAAAGTTCTCGAAGGCTGCTACTAAAGCACACTTTCCCGCTCCTATAGGCACCGCATCTACTATGTTGATTTACGCAGAAGAAATAGTGCAACTCGCCAACGAACATGACATACAAACAGCTAAAGTCTATGGTGCTAATCTCGGGCCCCGCGCTATGTTTGTTTGCATGATTGCCAAGATATTCAAGATGTACAAAAACCATAAAACTATCGCTCGTGCAGCGCGGTGGTTATGTAAGGCCTCAGCTAAAGATATGCGTAAGCTCGACCCAATTTACGCCGTCGATGCCCAAATTAAATGTGCTGACAACCGCGTACACCATGGCCAAATCATTCTAGAAGATACCTATCAGGCTACAGGCTTTATCATCGGTATAGCGGCTAAGCAATTATTAAACAATCAAATCACCAAAACAGGTCCAATGATGCTACATGAAGCTGTTGATGCCAATAATTTTATAAAAGATCTCGAACAAGCAGGTGTCGTTGCAGGGCTTATTCTTTCTAAATCAGACAACAACACCAAGCAGGAGGCTGCATGAGTAAAAATATCATCGTCTTGGGAGGTACTGGTGAGTCGGGCAGGCGCATTATCAACTTGCTCAGTGAACGACTCTCAGATTTAAAAATAAGCTGTGCGGCAAGGAGAACACCAAAAGCAGGTATATTGCCAAAGCATATTAACTTTGTTCCTTTTGATATAAATGACAAAGCCAAAAGCATTGAAACACTCAAAAAGTTTGACTTAGCAGTGATTGCGTTAGGCCCAATGGATAAGTTTGCCCTACAGGCGCATCAACTGTGCTTGAACGCGAATATAGATGCCCTCGACATTAATGACAGCCTACAGGCTGCAGATCAAATACACGCACTGAATACTGAGGCCCAATCAAAACAATGTTTGCTGCTCACAGGTATGGGCTTCTCCCCTGGTATTTCAACATTACTATTAACTGAGCTTGCGCATAAAAAAGTATCTGCAACCGGCCATTATCAATGCCGTTTGTATATGGGCGCAGCCTATGGTGGCGGCGAGACCAGTCCACAAGCGATTTTAGCAAGCTTCACCAATACCTTAACCTGCTGGCGAGAAGGAACTCGCAAACAAATTGACACACCTTGGCAGGACGCACAACACCAGTTTGCTTTTCCTGCATTGAAAAAGCCCGCTGACCTTATTCCATTTGCAACACCCGAAGTCGCAGGACTTAGTTGTGAGTATGTTGCTGAAGACCTTGACATAAAGCACCTAGATAGTCGTTATCATATCCAACACCTTACGCTTGGATTTGCAAAGTTTATGAGTAAATATCGCTTAGGCGAGCGTAAAAATACATTTTTCTCCAAGATGTTTTTTAACAATGGGCAAAAGCTCAAAACCAAAAAAGAGTCAGATCCCGATACTTGTTTATGGGTTTACCCAGACAATAATCCGCAATCAGGACTAATGTTACATGGGGTTATTTCTTCTTATGAACTTACCGCCAAGATGGCATGTGTTGTGGTTGAGTGTTGGCTGAACAATGTGTTTTTTGACAGCTATGGTGTCAAATCCGTAGAGCATTTGTCTTATAAAACGCGCCAAAAGCTACTGCAAACATTGGCTTTATATGGTGTCACGGCAAAACCAGCAAACACTCAGAACACACATAGAGCAGATCAAGAGTTTGGCTGGGTAGACAGCGTATCATCAGACATTAATAGTCTCAGAAACTTGGGGCTAAATTGGTACACAGTAACAAAGCAACATCCAAAAATGGCAAAAAGGCAACAAGAGTATCTTTATAAATCAGAGATATGGCGAGAACTAAAAGGAGCCACTAATAGGTATAGCTTCACAAAGTTTGTAATTACTACGCTGTTAGCATGGCGTCGAGATAATAAAAGTTTACAGCACTGGCGCGATAGGCACCAAAGAGAATATACCGAAATTTGGAAATCCATCACTAAAGACATGAGTATGTTTAGCTCAGGTTATGACAACGCGAGGAAGCTACTAGGGCAGGATAAAGCCTACCGATTATATCGTGACATGTTTCTAGAGACAGGCAAAATGGAAATGCGCTGGCTATGGCCTAATCCCGAATCCTTTAATATGTTTGAAAACAAAGAAGATGTGATTTTAGAATACTGGCTCACTTGGCTTAGAAACTACGCCAAACTTGGCCTATTTACACTAAGCGAATCAAAGGTTGATGCCTCAACAATTTGCATTTCTATCACCGACTGTGCGTATGCAGCTATGTTTAAAGAGCTCGGTTGTCCTGAGCTTGCTGACATGGTTAGAGAGATGGAGCAAGAAGCACTAACCTTTTTAGCCAGTCAGAGTAATTTGAACATAACTTGGAACTTTAAAGGTGAGGGTGTTGTTGACATCACTTTGAATAAAGCGCTAACGCTTCAGGCCGTGGGCTAGCAGAAAAAGACGACGAAGAAAGATTTATGTGTTGCGGGCTAGGCCCGCAGGGCATACTCTCAAAAGTGATTAACCACAAACAATACTAGGAGCTAGGTTCAGTCTCGCCTCTTTAGGCAGCACCCCAAATTGTTTTCTAAAAGCTACGCTAAAATGGCTCACATTGCTATAACCCAGCGAAATGGCTGTTTCAGTTACGTTATTGTCTTTTAATAGGTTCATTGCTTTGTGCATTCTTTCTTCTTGAAAACAGCCATAAACTGTATTGTTAAACAGCACCTTGAAGCCTTTTTTTAACTTACACTGGTTCAATCCAACCACCTTAGCGACATCTGAAATGGTAGGTGGGCAACTAAGATCGGATAATAGAAAATCTCTTGCTGCCATAAGCTGCTTTTTCTCTCGAAGCGGGAGTTGGCTACCAGTATCAACTGATTTCAGTGCAGTAAGATGCCAATATAAATAGTCTAATGTAGCGGAATGTAGCAGCAGAGGGTTGGCTTCTTGATCTTTTATCAGCTTATGAATACGATTCGCACATGTACTGACTTTTCTACTGGGGCCACTTTGCTTCACAAAGAACGACATACTTTTCCCAAGATCTACGCCGCTGAGCTCTTCACCAGCAAGCTCATTAAGCACTTCGGGTTTTATCATGATCTCTAGGTTACTAAAATCATTACTATGATAAGCACAGAAATTCTCCCCACCCGAAAAACCAATATTGAAGTCTCCGCACTCACATTGTAACAGCGTATTACCAACCGTCGCTTCAAACTTTCCCGCAAGAACATTATTGATGTGGATGTATTGGTCATCGCCAGGAAATATGTGTTTAGTATCTGCAGCACCCATATCTTGCGCTGAAGATATGCTCACAGAAAGACCGGGCATCAACTGCACAAAATTCTGCCCAACCACGTTGTCGATCTGTTGCTGTTTATTCGCTGTACTTATCTCAATGTCACTACACACAGTCATTTTTTAACCCCCCTTCCAATCCCCGTATCACTCTGGCATCTGTAGCTATACTTCCTTTAGACACAACTTCAACATGCCTATAAAGAATATAAGCTTTACCATACCAACCAAGCGAGCATGGTTTTCGCCTGTATTGCGCATGTTTTATTCAGTTGTATCTGGCTATGCATTTCACTACTCATTATTAGCCGCTTCAGAAAAGCTAAGTGTTCAATTCAAGTGAAATATAGAATGCGTTCAAAAGTTGCTTTTAAATTTTGTTAGTAATGATCCGGTTAACCTCAGTCAGTACCGCGCTATTTATCTTGCAGATACTCCACATAAACCTGGCAGGTTAATTACAATTTCACGGACAAACCCACTCTAAACCCTCAACATCCTAACAATTAATAAATTGAGGGTAATAAAAACAAATTCTGAGTAATGTTCCCCAAGAAGTTAACACTAATAAAAATCATTCTCAATAAAAAATTCTAAAAACTACAATTTTCGACCTGATATTTACACCAGGCATAGCTTCGCTCTGGCGTTCAGTCACAGTCTCGGGAACTCATCTGAGGTATTGCAAACTTCGATGTTTGTCCATAATAGGCGGCTATAAATGAGTTCGTTATCCACAGCAGGAGCTATTCAGACTGAAATGCTCAGCACATCTGTCCAATAAGCGATAATTTGGCAGCCGATCTTGATAAATAAGTAGCATATCCAAGTCAAAGTGGGATGCTGCGCAGTATTTTTCACAGGTACTACTCTAGTATTCGAGCGACACCATCGCCTTGATAATAGTGCTAGTGACACCAAGGTACCTGTCAGTTATCATTCTTAACAATATTCAATTTACCTAAATAAGCTAAAAGCCAGACACGCCTAAAATTATGCGAACTTTTAATATCTCAATATGAATTTTTGGCCATTTACCACGACGTTTCTATAAATCATAAAAGATTAAAATCAGTGCGATTTTAACAATAATT
>NZ_JAKEVK010000173.1:0-11623 GCF_022398435.1 Pseudoalteromonas sp. Isolate6
GTATATTATGCCGTACCCTATATGGGTTTAAAGGATTTTACTACTGTGTTTGATAGAATTATAAAGACAGTGTCTTTTGGTTTTTTGTTTGCCTTGTTTAGCTTTTCTGTTAATGCACTTAGCTTGATTGAAATTAAAAAGGTAGAAGATGAAATTCGAGAGTTGCCACATCTTTCAGATCTTGGCTTGAATAAAGTACCTGGAATTGTTGTTAAATTAAATAAATTTGAGGTTGATTTTAACTCCCTTAACCCACTGCCAAATGACGCTGAGCTGCTTAAAGAGGCAATATTTAGCTGTAAAAATGCTCTAGCAAATCATGTTAATCAAGCAAAATTGTACTCGGCACTTCAGCAAGAAATGATTGATTTATCAGAAGGTACAAGTAGTTTATCATTAGTACAAAAAAGTATCATGATAAATATTCTCCTTGCAGGGCCTACAGCAATATCCTCTCAATTTTACTCTGATTATATTAACAGTGACGAAGCTGGTGGTATACGGCTTCGAGAAACACTCATGTATTTTACGCTTCATCCTAAAGCTAGTGTTAAATCAAGAATTAGTTTAATGGCAGATGAAAGCGTTCATCCTATTTTTAGAGGTCCCGCGAGCTGGGCATTTGGCAAACTATCCGCTCAAAATGATCCTGATGCAATTGCTCAACTATCAAAAGCGCTAAATCAGTCAATTGGGGACGACTTTGGCTTCGATAGTAAGTTATTAACGTTATTAGGGCTAGCTGAAATAGCTGACTTTGATTACATCAAATCAAATTATTCAAATGTTGGATTAGGGGATGAGTATCTCGCTATTGCCGAACGTTATATAAAATTAAAACGCGCCTTATCATCAGATAAAGATAAACTAATTGAATTAAACTTTAATGTTAAAATGGGGCAGTATGAAAGAGATGAAGCCATAAAGTATATATTGGAGAATAACAAAACGAACCTGCTTTCAAAATTAGGTGTTTTGTCTGATGTGGAAAATGGAACCTTTGTGATCGAAGAAGTCTCTCAACTGGCTAGTATTCTTGGTGATAGAATTTCTGGTAGTTCAGATAATCCAGTGATTACGGCTATCTAGTATNGTATGAAAGAGATTAAGCCATAAAGTATATATTGGAGAATAACAAAACGAACCTGCTTTCAAAATTAGGTGTTTTGTCTGATGTGGAAAATGGAACCTTTGTGATCGAAGAAGTCTCTCAACTGGCTAGTATTCTTGGTGATAGAATTTCTGGTAGTTCAGATAATCCTGTGATTACGGCTATCTAGTATATTATTTTATGGTTTACTTTATGAAAAAGTATTTAACGTTTGGTCACAGTTTTCTGTGTATTTTAGTCCTAACGCTCACTGGCTGTAGTGTATTTGATAAGTCCTTTGGTTTTAGAGGCCCGATAGTTGTAACAATAGCAACCAAAGATGGTAAACAGCCTGAAGCGCCATTTTTAATTAAATCTTCGCATGTTGAGGTTGGGGGTCATGGGGGAAGTGGACTGAAAAGGGGCTATCTTTATGAAAGAATTGGCGATGCAAACCAACCTATTTTATTTCCAAGGGAGCACTTAGATCTCAAATATCCTAATGCTTATGCGTTAATCCACTTCAAAGTGCGCCATCCTATGTACAATACTAAATATTCAAGTGCATATTTTGCCCCAAGCAAAGCTGATGACCCAATACCCTTTACAGTTGAAGTGGTTCCGCTGGAGGCGGTTTTGGCTCGAATAGAAAAAGAGGCTGAGCGCGCGAGCTTGGCGATGGAGCAGCTCGCACCGGATAGCCCAGAATATTACCGCCAGAGTTCGTTATTTGAAAAGGCTAGGCACAGTTTAGGAACTTTGGTATCACGGCATATTGATTCCATAAAAACCGACTATTTACCAGTGCTTCCAAAAGAAATACAAAAAGCGGTGAGAGAAAAATATAACCCGATATTTAAAGAGTTATATTATCGCTATCCAGAAACCGACTGTGGGCTTTTGATGTATTGCCAAGAACAATTAAAAAAACCAAGAGAACACGAATATAATGGACTTTAAAAAAGGTAAGTGTTGTTGCTTTAAAAATTTACATTAATTATAGGGGATGGAAACTTTGTGATCGAAGAAGTCTCTCAACTGGCTAGTATTCTTGGTGATAGAATTTCTGGTAGTTCAGATAATCCAGTGATTACGGCTATCTAGTATATTATTTTGTGGTTTACTTTATGAAAAAGTATTTAACGTTTGGTCACAGTTTTCTGTGTATTATAGTCCTAACACTCACTGGCTGTAGTGCATTTGATAAGTCCTTTGGTTTCAGAGGCCCGATAGTTGTAACAATAGCAACCAAAGATGGTAAACAGCCTGAAGCGCCATTTTTAATTAAATCTGCGCATGTTGAGGTTGGAGGTCATGGGGGAAGTGGACATAGAATGGGCTATCTTTATGAAAGAATTGGCGATGCAAACCAACCGATTTTATTTCCAAGGGAGCACTTAGATCTCAAATATCCTAACGCTTATGCATTAATCCACTTCGAAGTGTACCATCCTATGTACCATATTAATTATTCGAGTGCAGGTTTTGCCCCAAGCAAAGCTGATGACCCAATTCCCTTTACAGTTGAAGTGGCTCCGCTGGAGGCGGTTTTGGCTCGAATAGAAAAAGAGGCTGAGCGCGCGAGCTTGGCGATGGAGCAGCTCGCACCGGATAGCTCAGAATATTACCGTCAGAGTTCGTTTTTTGAAGAGGCTAGATACAGTTTAGGAACTTTGGTATCACAGCATATTTATTCCATAAAAACCGACTATTTACCAGTGCTTCCAAAAGAAATACAAAAAAGCGGTGAGAGAGAAATATAACCCGATATTTAAAGAGTTATATTATCGCTATCCAGAAACCGATTGTTGGCGTTCAGTAACCTGCCAAGAGCAAATTAAAAAACCGAGAGTATACGAGTATAATGGACTATAAAAAAAAGTTGGGTGTAGTTGCTTTAATAAGTGCTATCAATTGGCCTTGTTTTGCTCACGATACCAATACCACCCATCCTAGAATTACTGAAGTAATAGGTTTATCACTAAAAAAATTAGATGGGGAGCACCCTGCATATTATCAACTATATCAACTGCATCCAGACTATGTTATAGAGCGTCTAGGTGTTGCTCAGCAGAATGCTACGTTAAACGAGCCTTATCCATACCTTTGGGGATATGACCCTCAATTCCCGTCATCGGAAGATAAAGAGATGGATGAAGACAAGGCTAGCCCTGAGTACCCGGCCTTTAGAAAGAAAAGTTTAAATGTACTTGATGGTGTGGTGATGGAGGACACGCCGCTGAGCCGAGTAATGTCACACTTTCAACATGCTTACACAGGAGCTCCTCTTTCTATGAATGACTGGCCACTGGTTCTAAATGGCATGGTTAATATATATGGTGCATTAGAACCTAGTGAGATTACGGCTGGACGCTTTTTTAACAGTGCAATTTTAACGATGGGATATCTGAATACCCTGGATGACCTCTATGAGATGGCACCCACAGAAGAGTGGAGTTTGGAGCAGCATGGCCGGTTATTAAGTGGTGCAAAAGCAATGTGGATGTTTGGACACGCACTGCATCATGCTGAAGATATGAGTTCGATTGCTCATGTACATGGCGACGCTCATTTAACGCTGGCTCGGGATGCTCTTGGCGAACCTGATGATTACGAAGCACACTTTATTCCCAGTAAAATATTTGAATTTATAAGCGGAGAAGTAGTTGATACATGGTTCATTGATTCAAATAAAAGCAAACTCATTACTCATTCAGGCCAAATATGGGGGCGCAAAAGCGATCCATCTCATGTACATACTTTAGATAATTTGCTCGATCCTAACATCATGGCTAAGGGCATATATAATGTTCCGTTGTTTCAAGCACATCTTCCAACTGGCTTTTCGGTATTTAACGAGCACGATAGAAGCTATAAAAGGCCATATAGCTTACGGGTAGAAGGAAAATACTACTTCTTCGATAGAGCCGAGACTAAAAGAACCTTTAAAAAAGCTGGCAAGCTGTGTGGAGACGGTGAACTAAGCAAGATGTTTTATTTTGGAGACTTAGCTGATTTTGAATCAGATGAAGGCCCAAAATTAAACCTTTGTGGTTTGGCACTTAACTTTAAATCTCGCCGACTTCTGCCTCAGTATGAAATTATGCATGCGGCCGCAAAATTAGATGAGGAGAGTGGCAAGTTTAATGCGCACCGGTTTAAGTTTAATGGATATTTCAATAGTCTAGCATCAGATTGGTGGGAGGCCTCGGCATTCGGTGGGCCTAAAGGACTCTACTATATTGAACAGACGATGAAAGGGGTGGATTACGAAAGTAACTCCAATGGAAAGTTAATAAAACCTGGTGAGCTTCTGTTAAGACCAAACTTCATCAGGAAAGATATCACAAAGCCTTTTTCTAAAGATAACCCCTTAGTTAAGACTTGCACTAAGTCTTCTGTAGAGCAAAAGCGTTGCTTCAGCGGTGATAGTTTGTTAGAGCGTTACGCTGAAGTACTTATCCCATATTCTATGAAATTTTTAACAGGCTATAGTCAGTTTTTTTACGACGTTGCCAACCTGCCTCCTTATTTGCAGCAAGTTGAGGTTGTTCAAGGAGGAGAAGCAAAGTATGGGATGAAGTGGCAAGGAAAAATAAATCGGGATGGAGACATTACGTTATTTGACGAAAATCCTTGGTTTCATCGTGATGCGAAAGAAAAATTTTATTTTATATCAGAACGATATAAGGCACAGACAATTCCACATTTGCGCTTTTTAAATCACCAAGAGGATATTACTCTTCGATTAAAATTTAACGAAGCAATACGCCATCCGAATACCGAAGGTAGCTCATTTGCTCTGGGCTTTTCTCAAAATGGCAAGGACGTCATGCTAAATACCGAAGATTTGGAATTTAGTGTATTAAACGATGGACAGTTTTCAGGTTGCACCGTTGTAAAAGCATCCACTAGACAAACGGGTAACTGCTGGGAAGTTAAGGTGAGTCCCGGGGTATTGAGTTCTTTATTTGGGGATGGTCTAAATGGTCGCGTGCAGTTATTGGTTAAGGCTGCTGACCTCAATAACCACAGAGATCAAGAAGGCAACCCAACAGATAGCCTTACTGAGGGGAGCTTATTAGATAGTACACCTAACACTCCTGCGAGACGAGTAGTGACTCGCACTGGCCCAAAATACACAGTCCATAACGAGAAATTTTCTCAAAACGAAAATCGATACTCTTGGCATTCAGGTACTTCTTTACCAGGAGAAATGTTTGGTAGTTATGCTAAAAAAGTCGGCGCATTTGCATATGACCCGGGGATCGATCGAAATCACGTATTACTCTTCGATACTACAAAACCGGAAATTAGGCTTGAAGTAAAAGCGGGAGAGATAACCGCAGAACCTAAGAAGGATTAAAGAAATGGCATTTTCTAAAGTTATATTTCTAAGCTTGCTGCTTATTTTTAGTGAGTTTAGCTTAGCTTTGTCATTATCAGAGCAGGTACAGCTTGCAGATACAGTTGTACAAGGAAAAGTAATGTCAAAGCGGAGCGAGTGGAGAGATGGGCAAATTATTACCCTCAATCAGGTGTTAGTTCGAGACGATTTGAGTGCGTCCGCAAAAAATATACCGGCACGAAATGAGATTGTAATCACTCAGCTAGGAGGTACAGCCTTGCACCCAGTGTTAAATGTGGAGGTAACACAACATATTTCACATCAAATTTTACTCCGTGAGGGCGAAGAGGCTCTGTACTTCACCAGAAAAAGTGAACTAGGTGAGCAACGTTTAGTCAGTGGAGCTGACTCGGTGGTATTTATTCAAGGTATAGGTTCAGAGTCTGCTACGCTGCCTAAATTTAAGCAATTGAAAGTTACAAGTTATATGGCTCCTGCTGTGAGTAGCCTAGGACGTAGCCAAGAGAGCAAATCATCAGCAGCTAGCCAAGCTGTGCTTGAGCAAGAACCGTTAACTCTGGCTCTAGGAAAAAAGCGGATCAAAGAGCTGCTTAAGCAAAAGTACGGTGTAGAGGGACGAAAATGAATAATATTACAACTAAGGCATTATTACTTGCTTTGTTGATTATTAACACACGTAGCGCGCACGGTAATGAAGCAGACTCTATAGAAACCTTGAAAGCCATAATGGGTGAAAAGAGAGTCGCGCCATATCAACGAACGCAAAAGATCCCACATCGTCAAGAAGCGCTCGCTCCTTTAGCTCGAATAGCGAATCTGACAAAACCAAGAAAAGAGCCAACAGCCAAAGTTATACACTTAAAGCATAAGGCAGTAAATACAGTGAATTTCACTAATAAGTTTGTGTTAACACGTGTAGATGCTTCAGCTATTGCGTTAGGTGCCATTGGTATTGAAAGTATTAAGAACCATTCAGCGATTGCCGTCAAAGCTGAGAGTAAAAAAACAGATAAACAGACAAGTAATAAGAGTATAGATCCCAAAAAGGATATGGGGAAGTTAATAAATGAAAAGTAAAATAATAGCTGTTTTGATGTATTTATGTTGCTTTACAGCATTATCAAAACCAAATTATATACAGTTCAATGTGACACCTCACAGCAGTGAAGTTATTTTTTCACAGCCACTGAATATAGATTTTATTGATAATGCAACGTCGCATATTCGCCTTGACTCTAGCCATAATGATTTTGAAATGACGATCAAGACGTTGGCTACCAAAGGAGTGGTAATTTCTTTACCAGAAAATACGACATTGTTATCAAGTCGTCAGATGCCTGTTATCTATTCTCCTAAATGGGAACTGAACTACGGAAAATATATGCTGTCGATACCAGGCATTAGTATTTACCCAATTGCAGTGGATGCAAAACAAGGTTATAGCATTTTCAATTTAGCAAATCTCCTTTTAACAAGAAAAATTGAACGCCCTCTGAGCGAATTCTTTTTTGTAATCGGATGGTGGGATAATCAACGGGATTTAATTGATTTCCCTGTCAAGTTACTACGTGTAAAGCAAAATGATAAATTTCAAGACTACAGGCTAGAACCTCTATGTGATATTGATTTACCTCTGAAAGAAGCTATCACTTTGTTTAATAACGCGAATCAACAAGATGTGCGTGAATTAGCTGTACGACAAAACTGTATTAACTAAACAATAAGAATCTGAAATCATGAAAATCGCAAACTGGATTTGCTTATTACTATTTTTGGTGATATTCCCGGCATTTGGTGGAAGTCCGAATTGGCAATTCGATAGTTCAAATCAACCTGTTCCAGTCAAGTGGGATGCTAATAATCAGCCCTACGTATGGAGTTTAAACGAGTCAGGCTATCCTCCTTTAGAGTTTAATGTTTTAGAACAAAAGTTACGAGAAGCTTTTGCCACTTGGCAAACTTTACCTGATAGTAATGTAACATTCTCTTATGGCGGAACCACACCTGAAACTGGCAAAGGGCGAGGTAGTGCGCTGGGACCAAATATTGATGGGTACAACGTAATTTCATTCGCTAACACTGAACATGAATTCCCGGAACCTGTATTGGCTGTTTGTTCTTCCACAAGCATCAGCAAAGAGCTTGAGATCACCGATGATAATGCCGATTTAAATGGTGATGGGATAAATGATATTCCAATTGGGTTTTATCCTGCTGGAACTATCTTCGACGCTGATATCTTTTTTGACGGTGCAAAGGTTTTTTCGGATCAACTGGTTTACAACGTTGCACTTCATGAGATAGGCCATTGTATTGGGCTTGCTCACAGTTCTTTGCCATATAGTACTATGTACCCTACTCAAGATACGGATATTGAGCGAGGCTCATTGCTAAAAGCGGATGATATCAGCACGCTTGCAAGTTATATGGGCAACGCTGACACAAAAACTCGTTATGGACGCATTTCTGGTCAAGTGCTTGATGGTGTCTCAGGTAGAACGATCACTGGCGCGCATGTTATTGCGGTAGATAGTGATACCAAAGAGTCAATTGTTGGTACTTACAGTTTAACCAATGGGCAATACGACTTATTTGTACCGATTGGGAAGTATTTTTTAAAAATAGAGCCTCTGGATTCCTCACATGTTGGCTTGGAAGCTGAGCGGCTTAATATACTGGTGACTAACCCTGACTCTACGTTTTTTGAACGAGAGTATTATGACCCCAAGGAATCTTCATATGAAGAAGGGGCTGAAGAGCCTCTGTTATTTGATGTTACTGCGGGTATAGAAATCTCAGATATCAATTTTTATATAAACCAAAAGGCCACAAGTGAATTTAAATTTCCTTTAAAAAAAGGGTTGAATTACTTCGGCTATCCTCAATTAGTGCCTTTTGGCCTAACATCTTATGATTTGTTAAGCCAAGTGTCTCAGTTTATTGAAGTAAACAGAATAGAGCGCTTTAATACTGAAACTGGCGGTTTTGAGTTTGCTTTTATGCTTGATGGCCAGCCACAAGGTGTAGAATTTGACATTCAATCAGGGGAAGGTTACCTAATAGCCAGTGAAAGTGATGGCGAACTGGTATTTCCTGGTGGCACTTATTGTCACCAATTTACCTTGAAAAAAGGGTTAAATTTGGTTTCTATCACTTGCCCTCCAAGTGATTTTGATTCTTATCAAATGCTAGAAGCAATCGGCAGCTCTGAAACGGTTGAGAGTATCAGATACTATGACTCTAATACCAAAGCATATCGAGAAGCTCGATATGAGGGAGGAGTAATTGTTGGTGATAGATTTGATTTGCCACATGGAGTAGCTCTAGAAGTTCGAATGTTGGTAGATAGTGGAACTTTTCAGCTATCAAAGCAGGAAATTTCAGCGCCGATTATCAACTATATTTCTCCAGGAGTAACGATACCACGTGGTTATGTATTAATATCCGGAGAAGGTTTTACGGCCGAAGTCGGTGAAAATATCGTTTTGGCCGGTAACAAAAGATTAGCAGTCCAAAACGCATCCCATAACTCATTACTTGTTCAAATTCCAAACGATATAGAAGCCGGGGAGTATATGCTGTCAGTGACAGTAAATGGACTAAAAAGTAATGAAGCCACATTAAGTATCATGCCCAATCAAGTATTGGAAAACAGTGAGTCTTTAACACAGTTGCTCTCTGGAATGAAAGTAAGAGGAGGAATTGACGCCTTAGGCGAACAAGACGTTTATACGTTTGTAGCATTAGCAGGTTCAAAAGTTAATATTCAATTACTCCCACTGCAGAGTAGAGCAAAGCTCGGTCTCCAAATGTTAAACCCAAATGGAGGAATGCTTCTGCATCGAAAAGCTAGTGTAGGAGGCACCTATATAGCGGTACAAAACTTTGAAATTGAGGCCACAGGGATTTATACACTCGTTATTTCATCTGAAATGGTGAGTGCATATCAGCTTTCCATCGATATTGATGCACCAACTGGTTCGGCTAAAACGTCTGTGCTTCTAGGTGAGGGTCAGACTGCAGTAAAGGGGACTGAGCTTGCTGAACCAATATTATTGCTAATTACAGATAAAAGGGGACAACCTGTAGCAAATGCTGATGTGGTTTTGACGCAAAAAAGTATCGCGTCTGAAGAGGCTAAAAAGCTTCAAGTTGTTAAACGTAACTCATTAAAAAAGAATGAGAGTGCTCCACGTCCTGCTGCCGCTAACGCAGGGCTCACCGATACGCAACTAGAGTCATTAAAATCTGATAGCTATGGCATGGTCGCAGTTAAAGTTGCAGCTCCAAATCTAGTTGAGGATTTTCAACTAAGAGTAAGTGTTCCTGGAATACCTGATATTGAACCTATCCTTTTGACTGTAAAAGTTATTTCTGCACCGGTGGCAAAAATAAATATAGAGAAAACAGAACAGAATTGTGGAAGTCAATGCCCTGTTGGAGAGGTGCTTCCGGATCCTTGGGCAGTAACTTTTTTAGATGCTCAAGGCAATGGTATTAAAGACTTGAGAGTGGATTGGCTAATCGTTTCAGGAGAAGGTAAGTTAGGAAAAAGTGCGTCTTCTACTACTAAACGAACTCTACAGGTTGATACCGATGAAAACGGAAAAATAGAGGTTTATCATAAGCTTGGAGATAAGTTATATGTTAATGGAGACAATAGTGACATATCAAATTCATTGGTAAAAATCCCTCAAATCGCGATGATGGCTATTCCAGGTCAATCCGCCCCTGTTATTTTTACAGCTGAAGCAAAAGCTGGTGCCGTTAGTCGCGTAATTTCTAGTAGTTTAACTGATCTCCAAGGAACTATGTATACACAAAGTTTCAACGCATTAGGATTAATAGCAAAAGATGCTTATGGTAATCCTGTCAGTGGTGCTGAGGTAAAGGTTATTTCTCCAACTCCAGACTCGGGAATTGAAATTTTACCTGGTGACATACATGGCGTACCAATAAATGGATTTCGAACGAATAACCGTGGTATTTGGTTAGCCGATATAAAGATGAGTGAGGCCATTCCTACAATAGATGAGTTTGGTAATAAAGATACTCAAGGCTTAGCAGAAACTTACGTTATCAATCTTCAAATAGGCTCTAAGGCACTAAAGTACAAATTAGATATTGATATGGGGCCTATTTTACTTACCCAAAAATCTGACCGGAGAATAACAGCTATTGTGGGACAACCTCTGGAGGAAGAAATAAGCTTCAAGCCACATGGATTTATGCGTAACTCACAATCAGAACCACTCACAAGGAAAAAGGCGATGTGGAATGATGTAATGGAGTGGAAACTAACCGGAGAAGGGTATCGCTGGGAAGGGCCTAAGAGTGCATATGCAAGGGACGATATCACTAGAATTAAAGACTTCACAAAAGTTATGCCGACTCATCAAAAGGCTGATGATATTCACTTTTCAGTGCTTAATTATGCTGATGAAGGTACAGAAATGGAAGTTATAGATAGTAAATTAGTCTGTGAAGAGGATAAGGATATTTGGCAATGCCGAGGTGAAGACCAAGTTCATTATTATGCTCACCGTGCCGGGAAGGTAAAAGTAACAAACGTCGGTGATTTCTATGCAAACCAGCCCGTTTTTGTTAAAGCTGTAATTCCAGAATACAGACACGGTATTTTCGTGGGTGATACGTATGATACTCGATGGGGGATCGTTAGAGAAACGTACTACAAAGACTTAACTGGTTACGCAACAATTTATCCTAAACCAATACAGCTCTCATTCGTTATAGAAGACCCCTTTGTAAGCGGTAGTGACGATCTATCCAGCTATCCGGGAATTGGAAATGTTAGTGGTATAGACCTTCAAATGCTTAATATCACTATGCCGAATGGAACGGTTATTAATGCAAGTAATTTACAAGACTCTATTCAATTAAATCAGTCACCTAACTTTGCTCAGCTATGGCTAGACCACCATCAAATTGGCGTCATAACAGAGGAAGTTTTGCACCTAAAGCCAGAACACATGCAGCTTATCTATTCACCAAAGGCCTCAGAGCTCAATAAGGGAAGTAATACATTTAAATTAAGCATATCTGATGCATCAGGCAATAGCGCTGCTGAAGCAAGCTGCACATTTACTTACCCAACGTCAATTAAATGCCAAGAGTAGGGATACAATGAGATTTAAATCGATAAT
>NZ_JAKEVK010000174.1:0-10511 GCF_022398435.1 Pseudoalteromonas sp. Isolate6
AATAAATACAATGAAGAGCCTGTAATTTTAAGTCCCAAAATGGTCAAATTTAGAAATAGCGTAATTCATAAAGGGTACATACCTAATTTAAAAGAAGCTCTAGACTTTGGTGAAGCTGTACATACTTTGATTATGAAAGTAATAGCGAGGTTGGAAGTTTGTGAAGACAATAAATTAAGTAATTTTTATCAAACAGTATTACCACAAGGTAAAGGCTACAAATGGACTGTTGATGAGTCGCCGTTGGCGATATGCTTAAACAAAAAATATAAAACACCAGATATTCCTAAGGCAACACGTTGTACTGAATTTGCAACGATATTGAAGAAATTTGGAATAAATGGCTTATAACAAGTTAATTAAACCGTGGACGCAAAACAGCAGGCTTGCGCTCATTCTTCGCTTAGTTTAGCCTGCTTTTTTCGCCGTTTATTAAGGCGTTATAAGCCGCGGAGGCATCGTGAAAATTCTCCAATATGGAAATGAATATTTGGATTCTGTATTAGAAGGTAATCCAGAATCATTGGCGTATCTTTTCTATACGAGAATAGCCAAATGGAATGAACCACTTGTTTCCGAAGATGAGTGTACCTATGGTTTATTTAATGATGTAGAAGAATCAATTAAACCTTACATAGCATTTGATCTTATTCCAGCAGCTCTAGATATATTGCATAGCTGTAAGAAACCGAGTGAGATTGATTGCGCGTTGTGGTTACTACTTGGATTAGTTGAATCAACCGAAACAACGGAGGTTCCACCTGCCCTGAAGAGTTCAATTCAGCATATAAATGAAATAGCTAAAGCAAGCGGTGAAAGCCAAATAAATACCGTAAAATCAATATCTGAATATTATCGAAATGGCTGATAACAAACGCATCAAAAATGACATCAAACGCTTGGCTGGCGCTCATTCTTCGCTAATTTTAGCCAAGCATTATCCGCATTTTATGCGGGCGCTAGCCCATAGAAATTTTTATGCGAAATTCGCCTAATAAAGCCGGCGACCTAAAACGTTTATGTTCAGAAACAAGTTACAGCTTCACCATAATCGGTTTGATATATGTGAAATGAGGTGCTATGCAGCCACGGCCTCCAAAAAATAGCAGGCCAGCATCACTATAAACATCACTGCGAAGAAACCAAATACCTCCGCAAGGTTTTTTAAGAAAGTAAGAATTCATAAAAAAGCCAGTCAGAAATACTGACTGGCTTTTTATTAATCTAACGAAAGCTAGGTTAGGTTTTTACAACCAAGCTTATTCCCACTCGATTGTCGCTGGCGGCTTACCTGATACATCGTAAACCACGCGAGAAATACCATCGATTTCATTGATGATACGATTTGAAACGTGACCTAGTAGCTCGTATGGTAGGTGTGACCAACGTGCCGTCATAAAGTCGATAGTTTCGACACAACGTAGTGAGATCACCCAGTCGTATTTACGTGCATCACCCATCACGCCAACAGAGCGTACAGGTAGGAACACAGCGAATGCTTGAGATACTTTGTGGTATAGGTCCGCTTTATGCAGCTCTTCAATGAAGATAGCGTCAGCACGGCGCAGTAAGTCACAGTATTCTTTCTTGATTTCGCCAAGTACACGAACACCAAGACCTGGACCTGGGAACGGGTGACGATAAAGCATGTCATACGGTAGGCCAAGCTCTAGACCAATCTTGCGAACTTCATCTTTAAATAGTTCACGCAGTGGCTCAACCAGACCAAGCTCCATATCTTCAGGTAATCCACCTACATTGTGGTGAGATTTGATCACATGCGCTTTACCGGTTTTAGATGCTGCCGATTCGATAACATCAGGGTAAATTGTACCTTGCGCTAGCCATTTCGCGTTTACGCGCTGGCTGGCTTGCTCATCGAATACTTCAATAAAGGTGTGACCAATTGCTTTACGTTTGTCTTCAGGGTCGTTTAAGCCGTTAAGCGCATTAAGGAAACGATCTTCAGCTTCTACCTTGATAATGTTCAGACCAAACTTATCACCGAACATATCCATTACTTGCTGGCCTTCGTTCAAGCGTAGTAGGCCATTATCAACAAATACACAGGTTAGCTTGTCGCCAATCGCACGGTGAATAAGCATTGCAACCACTGATGAATCAACACCACCAGATAACCCAAGGATAACCTCGTCATCCCCTACTTTCTCTTTGATACGCTCAATTGCATCTTCAATGATTTGCTCAGGCGTCCATAGTTTTTCACAACCACAGATATCAATTGCAAAACGCTCTAGTAATCGCAAACCTTGCTGAGTATGCGTTACTTCTGGGTGGAACTGTACACCGTAGAAACGCTTTTCTTCCCAAGACATTGCCGCATGTGGGCAAGTATCCGTTCTCGCTGAAGTTTTGAACGTGTCTGGAATTTTAGCAACTTTATCGCCATGGCTCATCCACACGTCTAGGTAACCTGCACCATCTTCGATGTGATCTTCAATCGCTTCAAATAGCTTACAGTCACCCACTTTCTCTACTTTTGCGTAGCCGAATTCTTTTTTATCTGAGCTATGTACCTGACCACCAAGCTGCATTGCCATCGTCTGCATACCGTAACAGATACCCAGTACAGGCACACCGGCTTCGAATACGTAATCTGGTGCTTTTGGGCTACCTTCAAGCGTTGTTGACTCTGGGCCACCTGATAGAATGATACCTTGCGGATTGAACTCACGGATTTGCTCTTCTGTCACATCCCAAGCCCAAAGTTCACAGTAAACACCAATTTCACGTACACGACGTGCAATTAGCTGAGTGTATTGCGAACCAAAGTCTAAGATCAAAATTCGGGAATCGTGGATATCTTTGCTCATTGATAATCTCGTTAGTTAGGAACTAAACAGGATAAAGCCGCATTGCGTCTCTATCAAAAGTAATAAGGGCTAGCAACTTGCTAGCCCAGAAACACGCCTTGAGGCTTAACCCATACGGTAGTTAGGCGCCTCTTTGGTGATCTGCACGTCATGTACGTGAGACTCGCCCATACCCGCAGAAGTCACACGTACAAACTGCGGCTTAGTATTTAATTCTTCGATGGTTGCACATCCAGTTAAACCCATTGCACTGCGAATACCACCGATTTGCTGATGGATAATCGTTGCGATCGGTCCTTTGTATGCTACGCGACCTTCAATACCTTCAGGTACTAGTTTGTCAGCAGCATCACTCTTCTGGAAGTAACGGTCAGATGAACCTTCTTTTTGGTTCATCGCACCAAGAGAACCCATACCACGGTAAGACTTGTAGTAACGGCCTTGGTATAGTTCAACTTCACCAGGAGACTCTTCAGTACCCGCCAGCATTGAACCCACCATTACACATGCAGCACCAGCAACTAGCGCTTTTACGATATCACCAGAGAAACGGATACCGCCGTCGGCAATCACTGGAATATCACGACCTTTTAGGCCTTCTACTGCATCTGAAATCGCAGTAATTTGTGGTACACCACAACCTGTAACGATACGAGTAGTACAGATAGAACCTGGGCCAATACCCACTTTAACGGCGTCTGCACCAGCATCAGCCAATGCAATTGCGCCTTCAGCTGTTGCTACGTTACCTGCAACGATTTGTAGTTCTGGATAAGTTTCGCGCGTCGCTTTAACACGGTCAATAACACCTTGAGAATGGCCGTGAGAAGTATCGATTAGTAGTACATCAACACCCGCTTCAACCAAAGCAGCAATACGCTCATCAGTGCCAGCACCAACACCAACAGCAGCACCAACACGAAGACGGCCTTGCTCATCTTTACATGCATTTGGTTTATCTTGCGCTTTTTGGTAATCCTTAACAGTGATCATGCCTTTTAGTGCAAATGCGTCATCAACCACAAGGATCTTTTCAATACGGTGTTCGTGCATTAGGCCAAGGATCTCTTCACGAGATGCCCCTTCTTTTACTGTCACTAAGTCATCTTTCTTAGTCATAACCGTTGAAACCGCTTTTTCTAGCTTAGTTTCAAAACGCATATCACGGCTAGTCACGATCCCTTCAAGTTGGTTGTTTGCACCAACAACCGGGAAACCTGAGAACCCTTTGTCCTGTGCAAGCTCCATTGCTTCTGCAATGGTAAGATCAGAAGTAACTGTCACAGGGAAAGAGATAATACCCGCTTCATACGTCTTAACTTTACGTACGTTGCGAGCTTGCTCTTCGATAGTCATGTTTTTGTGGATAAAACCAATACCACCTTCTTGTGCCAGAGCGATCGCTAGGCGCGCTTCTGTCACTGTATCCATTGAAGCGGAAACAAGCGGTAAGTTTAATTCAATCCCACGTGTCAAACGCGTTTTCAGGTTTGCGGTGTGAGGAAGAACAGTTGAATGAGCTGGTACTAAAAGTACATCGTCAAAGGTAAGGGCTTCTTTTGCAATTCTTAGCATGTTCGCGGCTTCTCTCAAGTGAACTGAGTATAAGGAATTGCGTGCGAATTTTATCAGCGTTCCTTATGGGAGTAAATAAAATTTAGCAAAAAATGTGATAAAGTGACTGTGAATTTTTTATGGAGGCCAACATGGGATACCCCAGTAATAATAAAACCTATTCTGTATCAAGACTTAACAGAGAAATACGCGCGCTCTTAGAACAAGGTTTTGCCTCTGTACAACTCACCGGAGAAATTTCAAACTTTGTTGCTCCGGCCTCAGGGCATTGGTATTTTTCTCTAAAAGATGACAAAGCACAGATAAAAGCAGCCATGTGGCGAGGTAATAATCGTTATTGTAACCATCGCCCAGCCAACGGTCAGCAGGTAATGGTACAAGCTAGAGTGTCAGTGTATGAGCCTCGAGGCGACTATCAATTGATAGTCGAACAAATGGCCCCTGCCGGTGAAGGTTTGCTCAAGCAACAGTTTGACGCCCTTAAAATGCAGCTAGCCGCAGAAGGCCTGTTTTCGGCTAGTCACAAAAAGCCTTTGCCAAGTGTCATTAATCGCGTGGGGGTCGTCACCTCAGCGACAGGCGCTGCCATCAAGGATATTTTGACTGTACTCAAACGTCGCGCCCCACAGTTACAAGTCGTTATTTACCCAGCCCTAGTGCAAGGCGATGAAGCCAAGCAGCAGATTTGCAAACAAATCGCTCAGGCGAATGCTAGGCGCGAGGTAGACGTATTGATCGTTGGTAGAGGTGGCGGCTCATTAGAAGATTTATGGAGCTTTAACGAGGAGCCAGTCGCAAGGGCCATTTTTGCCAGCTTAATTCCGGTGATAAGCGCAGTAGGGCATGAAATAGATACTACCATTTCCGACTATGTCGCAGATATCAGAGCGCCAACCCCATCGGCGGCCGCCGAATTAGTGAGCCCAGACTCTGAAGCGCTAAAACAGCGTACTTCACAGTTACTACAATATCTCAATCAAGCTTTTAAACGTCGCCTTGAAGGTGCATCACAGCGTTTGGCAAACTTTGAAGCCCGACTGCAGCTACAACACCCTAAAAATCAACTAATGCAGCAAACACAGCGAGTTGATGAATTAGAACAGCGATTAATTCGTGCTCAAGCCCATCACTTACGTCAAAAGCAATCGCAATTTCATCTACTGCAGCATAGATTTGACCGATTACATCCAGAGCAAAGGATCGCTCAATTCAAGCAATTGGTCGCACAACTCGGTGATAAGTTGCAGTATGCAATGGAGCAAAAGCTTAACACACAAAGACATCAACTCGCGGTATCAAGCGCAAAACTAGACAGCGTCAGCCCACTGGCGGTGTTAGCTCGGGGTTATAGTATTGCCAAGCAGGAAGATAAAGTGATTAAGTCTGTGGCGGATGTCGACCCAGAAAAGCCGATAATCACACAACTTGCTGATGGTGAGGTGGTGTCTACGGTAAAAGCAACCCAATAAGAGGGTATAAAAATGGGGAAGTGATTTCCCCATTTTTAATCTAATAACCTTACAGCATCGCCGAAGTGATAGACTCATTTTCGAGCCTATCATCGTCTTCTAAGAAGTTTTGGTTCATACTCTCAGCAGGACATGGGCACGACGGCTTACCAACCACCTTAGCTGGAACGCCCACCACAGTGGTATGCGGTGCAACAGGGCTAAGCACAACGGAACCGGCTCCAATTCGAGCGCCCTCTCCTACTTCAATGTTGCCAAGTACTTTGGCACCCGCACCAATCAATACGCCGGCACGAATTTTCGGGTGACGGTCACCCTGCTCGTTACCCGTACCACCCAGTGTGACTGATTGTAGGATAGAAACATTGTCTTCAATAACTGCGGTTTCACCAATAACTATACCAGTCGCATGGTCAAACATAATACCATGACCGACTTTACAAGCAGGATGGATGTCAACACCAAATACTTCAGAGGTTCTACTCTGTATAAAGCGAGCCAACTCCTTTCTGTCTTGACGCCAGAGGCAGTATGCCAATCTATGTGCTTGGATTGCATGAAAACCTTTCAGATTTAAGATTACGTTGAGATAACTATCGGCAGCCGGGTCGCGATCTTTAACGGCTTTTATATCATGTGCAACATGAGTCAGCATGGTATCGCAGTGCACAAAGGCTTGATCGAATAGCTCACGAATTGTAAATGCTGACACCACGGCATCCGCCAATTTATTTGCAACGATAAAGCTTAATGCAGAACCAAGACACTCGTGATTTAAAATACTCGAGTAAACGTGACTAGCAAGTAATGGTTCGCGAGCAACCAATTCATTGGCTTCTTCGCGTAACTTATTCCAAATCTCATGTCTCATGTGACAAACTTCCGATAATACTGATACTGCTCATAGTGTAACGCTTAGAGTCATTAAGTGTCATGTATTATAAAAAATCAGACTTCAAACTCTTGGTTATATCTAATAACCAACATATTTTAATACCGTTTTAAATGCACCAAATTAGACCAAAGATTCTTACAATTTAGTACTGTCGAACTAGACAGATCTTCGTATAATAACGCCCCATTGAACACTACCAACGCAGGATCGCGAATATGTCGATAAAGATCAAGACAACGGATACCAACAAACCAAATGGCACAGGGCTTGCGCGAATAATCAAAGCAACGCATTGCTCAGCGAAAGGAATGAAAGCGGCATACAAAGAAGAGTCGGCATTTAGACAAGAAACGTGGTTACTGGTGGTGAGTCTTCCTTTATCAATCATATTGGCACAAAGTATTGCTCAATGGGCCTTATTGGTTGGTAGCGTATTGCTGATATTAGTCATCGAGCTTATCAACTCAGCAATCGAAGCGCTGACAGATAGAGTGAGTACCGAGCACCACTTGCTATCTGGTCGTGCAAAAGATATGGCATCAGCGGCCGTGACATTGACACTATTAATTAGTTCGTTAATTTGGATAGCCGCTGCAGTGGAGTGGTTTAACACCATAACCTAAAATTACGCGTGGTTTTGACACAAAAAATGGCGGCTAATTTTTTAGCCGCCATTTTTTATTAAGCTGAATAATAGCTATTCAAACACTTTTTCTACATCTAACGTTTTAATATTCTTACTTGGAATATTGAGCGGGTATGTAGCAATTTCAGCATCTTCAGCCAGTAATGCGTCAGGCTTTTTCGTGTTATAAGTCATAGGAGATGACTGCTCAGCACTTAGACGCTTCGCCATATCTTTCGCATCACCTGTGATAAACACATAGTGAATATCTTCGGTTTGCAAATTCTCTTTGATAACACGGTTGATGTCTTCAACAGACAGCGACGCTAGCTGCTTTGTTACATAGGCAACAAATTCGTCGGTATTATAGAACTGGCTATCAAGTGCATAACCTAGCTGCCTATCTTGGCTCGCCACCATTTGCGGCACAAAGTTGATTAAGAAGTTACGTGTTGCTTCAAAGTCTGCTTGGCTCATCCCTTCTTTGATCAGCTTATCGAGTTCAAACAATGCCGTACGCGTTACAAAATGGGCATCGTTGTTAGAACGAAGTGGGCGCAACCAAACTTGGAAAATTTGCTCACTACGACCTAGGTTTGCATCAGGCTTAGTTTGGAACATACCACGAGGGAAGTATTCAATATAAGCGTAGTCACCATAGTTCATACCACGAACCTGACGGATACGTTGGTACAAGTGGCTGTTTGAACTGCGGTGCTCACCAAAGTATGAACGCACTAACCAAAGCGCAGCCCAATCTTTGCTGCTACGAACCGTGTCGATTGGAAAACCAAAAGAGACCGCTGTTGATTTTGCATTCTTTTCTACGATGGTTGCATGATGACCAGATAACTTAGGGGCATCAGGCACTTGTAAACGCGCTTCTTCGCCTTTAGGTAAAGCCGCAAGGTCGTTAAACATCGCTTCTTTTAGCTGTTTATCGAGTGCACCTGTGATACCCAGGTTGAGTTTAGCTTGAGTAAACTGCTGAGCGTAAAAAGCCTTAACGTCATCTAGAGTAATTGCTTCCAAGTCTGATAAATCACCAAAGTTATAGCTTTCGTATGGATGGCCTTTGTACAGCTCGTGATAAAGCACTTCTTTACCTAGCTCTTCATCATTTGACGCTTTCAAACCAGCCTTGATGCCATCAATTAGCTCTTTTTTCAGACGTTTAAAATCATCTTCTCTGAACCCTGGGCTCAAGAGCTGCTGGCTCACAATGCCATACCATTGATCAGCATTGTCTTTGTGAATACGACCACGTAAAGAAATCATTTCTTTATCGATTTGATAACCAAAGCTACCAGCGATCGGGTACAGCGCCTTTTGAATTTCTTTGTATGATTGCGACTCACTTCCGCCCTTGGCAATCATAGCCGCAGTAAGCGCAGCAAGACCTTTTTTACCCTCAGGATCTGCGGCAGCACCTGTGTAAAAAAGAAAATTCACATCTACCAGCGGTGAATTATTGGTCTTGTCTAACACGTTGAAATGACGCGTAACTGGCTTGTCCATTTTTGCGACTAATTTATCTAAGTTAACTTCCTTATCAAAACCAGAAACAGACTCAAGTGCAGACATAGTCACCGTGGTGCGGCTGCTGTCCACAAAGTATTTATTGGCAATATCACGAATATCTTTTGCAGTGACTTTATCAGCACTTGCATATAGCTCATTTATCACTTCAGGGTCACGCTCAAAGTGCATATAGCGCGCGAGTGTCGAAGCAATAGATTGTGATGAGTCAAGGCCGTTAATAAAGCTGTACTTTAGGTTTGATTTAAGTGCAGCAAGTTTGTTTTCATCTACCAGCTCGGTACGTGCTTTTGCGTAAGTGTTATTGATTGCATCACGCACGGTTGCCAAATCTTTTTCGTCTTCAACTTTAACGAAAACATGCAGAAGACCAGGGTCTTTGGTTTCAGGATTATAAGTAAACATTTGGCTTGCAAGCTGTTTGTCTACCACAAGCTCTTGATACAGCGCTGAGTTTTCAGAGAAATACAGCTGCGAGATGAGATCGAGTGCCGCACGGTCTTTTTTCTTCGGCTCCCATGCAGCGCCTTTATACGAAACTAGCAACCAGTGGCCCGGTAAGCCATCGTATTTTTCGTGAACATAACGCGCTTTTTCTTGCTTTGGCTCAACAGGAATATCAGCTTGGTAGTCACCCTTTTTCCAATTACCCCAATGCTTTTTCACCATAGCCATGGTTTCTTTTGGATCTACGTCACCCACAATAACAAGCGATACGTATTCTGGCTTGTAAAAACGCTCAAAGAAGGTTTTACCATAGGCCATTTGATCTGGCATTGCTTCGATGTCTTCAAAAAAGCCCATTGTCGTGTGTTTATAAGTATGTTTGTCAAATGCTTCTTTTCTTACCGCAGAAAGTAGCTTTCGAATTGGACTGGCATTATTTTTAAGGTATTCACCTTTCACGGTTAGTGCTTCGGTACGAAACTGCTCTTCACTGTAAGTCAGGTTTTGAAAGATATCCGCTTCGATTTCTAATACTTTATCTAAATGCTGCTTCGAGAAATTTAGGTGGTAGTTCGTGTAGTCATTGGTGGTGTAGGCACGATTATCAACACCTGAATTTTTCAAAATGTCCGAATAAACGTCTTGTGGATACTTTTCTGAGCCTTTGAACATCATATGCTCAAAGAAGTGAGCAAAGCCGGTTTTACCCGCTTCTACTTCATTACGCGAACCAACTGAAACCGGAATTTGTAGCGATACCACATCAGGATAGTTAGTTTTAACTACCATGACGCGAAGGCCGTTTTCTAGCTCTTCCAAAACATAATCTTGGGCGAATACTTTATTGGATTGGGCAGCTTGAGTACTTACAGCTGACTGTTGAGCTTGGTCTGAATTCGTCGCTGCGCAGCCACTAAGCGCTAAGCTTACGGCAAAGCTGGTTGCTAGTAATTTGAATTTCATGAATTTGGTCCTAATCATATTTTTTATTCTAAGTAAGTCGTGTTCACTTACGTTAGTAAACCTCCTGATTATGCCCCAAAGCCATACTAATTCGCTAATTTCCAAGGTGATTTACCATCCTAATGTGTAAACAAATATGAAATTTTGATTTGAGTGCTTGAGAT
>NZ_JAKEVK010000175.1:0-10499 GCF_022398435.1 Pseudoalteromonas sp. Isolate6
ATTTATTATTTTATTGCGTTTCGCCTCGGATCCTGTGGGTTTGTAATCAAACGCTATCAATTTGCTGGCAACTGCGCAAGCTTTGTACCCCATAAAATGCGATTAAAACTCACTATCAAGTAGAATCCCACACTCCACAGCGCGCCAAAAACTGGCCAAAAAACGTACCAAGGCATTGATATAGAAATGACGCCAAAGTTAGCTGCTCCAAGATAGCTTGGTGGCGCGCAAACCAAAAATATCACTAATAATATCGGCGCCTTGAGAGCTAATAGTTTGGAAAGTGCATTATTTATTGTCAGTACCAATGCAATCCACAAAACCCAAAGCCAAAGCGGAACTAATTCACTACCTTGATAATTGATAAGCTGGGTTTTGACCGCAATCAGTTCAATGCCCACTCCTATGGCAGGGCCTACGAGCGCAAGCACCAAGTTGAGACGTTTATTTTGATGCCCTGCGAGCATAACGAGACAGCCAACCAACATCAACCAAAGTGCGTCTGCTCGAAAAAATAATGCAGCAAACCAAATACTTTGGAAGAGTAGCGCGTTAGTAATCCAATGTTTGAGTACAGACATGTGACTGATATCTTGGTTTTCTGGCGACTAAATGTACTGCACTGGTTGCTCTTTGTTTAAACGCCCCTTCGCAGTAGCATAAATAAAATTGCCAAAGGCGATAAAAGCGCTCATCGAAACGTTTACCATCAAGTGAAGGCCATGCTTTTTCAAACCGAACACGCCAATCGTATAGCGTTCTGGCGTAGTGCAGACCGATATCATGGAGTTCATGGACAACCATATCTGTGGAATTTACGATTTGTTTGCTCATTTCACTCACGGAAGGAAGACAACCGCCGGGAAAAATGTACTGCTGAATGAAATCCGATTGCTTAAGGTAGTGCTGATAACGTTGACAAGCTATAGTAATAGCTTGAATAAGCATTGCGCCTGTCGGCTTTAATAAGTCGTTACATTTAGCAAAAAAGCCCGATAAATACGCGTGTCCAACTGCTTCAATCATTTCAATTGATACCAGCTTGTCGTACTGGCCATCCAATTCGCGATAATCTTTTTTTAGTAACGTGATATGCTGCTGCAACCCTTCTTTTTCAACCAATGCTTTTACGTACGCATGCTGCTCTTCTGAAATAGTTGTCGTGGTTATATGGCAGCCGTAGTTTTTCGCAGCATAAACCGCAAATGCCCCCCACCCTGTGCCAATTTCAACAACTTTGTCAGTTGACTGAAGATCCAACCGCTCACAGATTGCTGCTAACTTATGTTGCTGCGCTTCTTCAAGCGATGCCTCCTTTGAGGGATACACTGCACTAGAATAAAGCATTTCTTCACTTAAAAACGATTCATATAGGTCGTTACCAAGGTCGTAGTGGGCGACAATGTTACGCTTTGATCCTTGTTTTGAGTTTTTGTTTTTAAGATGCTTTATCTTATTCACAATGCCGGAGAAAAATGCAAACTTATTTTCAAAGGCATCCAGCTGAGCTTGGTTTAGGACGAAGATCTCAATCAGTTTGGTTAAATCTGAACAACTCCAGTGACCAAGAATGTAAGATTCCCCCGCTCCAACACTGCCGCCAAGTGCAAATAGCTTATACATTTGAGCTGAATGAACATGAATATCAACGCTTAGGCTTGTTTCTGGGTCACCAAAACAGTATTTTTGGTCGCCTTCGACAAGTACCACTTTTCCGGTTTCTAAAGTATTCAACGCGCCAAAGACGAGTTTTTTATACAATCTATCAAACGTAGAAAGCGAAATTGATGAGGATATTATCGTGGTATTTTCCATCTTATACTCTTCCGGGATGCCCAACAAAAGGCACTTTTTTTAAGAACAACTTCAACGCTTGCCAATAAATACCTTTAGCTATGCTCCATGTCATTGCAGGAAACCGCTTGAGCAATTGATTAATATTTGCTTCATTGAGTTCCTGCTTTTTGAGCGTCATCGTGGCATCAAATAGCAACTCGTCACCTTTTCTATTTTCAATATGAATTAGTGTCTTGCTACCAGGTGGCTTCACTTTCCAATGGTAGTGCATATCCAAATTCATAAAAGGTGATACGTGAAATTCTTTTTTAAAGTTCACATCTTTATTTAATTCAACTAAATAAAAATGACGCTCATTCCAAGGCGTGTTACTTACCTCGGCAAGCATATGACTAAAACCAGAGCCCTTTTCGTCTTCAAAAAAGTAGAAATTAACTGGACTGAAATAAAAGCCTAAACAGCGTATTTGCGCCATTAAATATACTTTTATTTGTGAAGAAACGGGCTTTCCTAGTGCATTTGACTTGGCACGTGCGCGCTCAACTAAGCTTTCCCCTTCTGTGATAATATAGTCAGCTTGGTTAAACTTAAGCAGTTTTAAACCAGATGTACCAAACTTTGGTGAAACGCTATTGAGTGCGTCAATTTCACTTAAATCTAGCCACATCATATACATGGGATAGGAAAATACGTGATTGGCATGGGCAAACCGCCGATGCCTGACTTTGCCCACCAGTATTGCACTATTCAAAATGAGATACCCAATTGCTCAGCCACATCTACTGCACTTCTCACACCATCTTCATGAAAACCGTTGAACCAGTATGCACCACAAAAATAACTATGGTGTTTACCATCAATATCAGCTTTACGTTTTTGAGCCGCAATGCTGGTGGTATTGAAAACCGGATGATGATAAACAAAACGGCGGATCACTTTGTCTTCAGCTATCCCTTCATCATGATTTAACGTGACGCAGTATTGATGTTTAGCGTCAAACCCTTGCAGTATGTTCATTTGATAGGTGACAACAGCGGCTCTGTCCGTCGCTTCGTTTAATAAATAGTTCCAACTGGCCCACGCCAGCGGACGTTTTGGCAATAACCGAGTGTCAGTGTGTAGCACTACAGAGTTTGCAGTATAAGGGATGGCACCAAGTATCGCTTGTTCATCACTCGATGGGGTATTTAGTAATGCTAAAGCCTGATCGCTATGACACGCAAAGACGACTTTATCGAAGTACTCATTACTACCATCTTTGAAGATGATGGTCACACCAGCCTCATCACGAACCACTGTTTCGATGTCAGCATTAAGCACAATATTGTCTTTAAATTCTGCCACCAATGGTTGAATGTATTCCCTGGAACCACCTGGGATAACATACCATTGAGGGCGATTGGTGATGTCCAAGAGCCCATGGTTGAAGAAAAACTGGACAAAGAACTTAGCTTCAAAGTCGAGCATTTCTTTGATACTAGTTGACCAAATCGCGGCACCCATAGGCAAGATGTAATGCAATTTAAAAAATTCATTAAAGTGGTGCTTCTCTAGAAGTTTGCCGAGCGTTTCAACACCTTCATAATCGTCTTTTTCATACAGTGACTTACAGAGACCATTAAAACGTACAATATCCTTTAGCAATCGCCAGAAAGTTGGTCTCAATAGGTTACGCTTTTGCGCAAATAATGTGCGGAGTGAGTGGCCATTGTACTCAAATTTGGATTGACTGTTGTGAACGCTAAAGCTCATTTCAGTTTCTTGACGACTAATACCGATCTCAGCCAGTAGTTTTTCAAATTTTGGATAGGTTCTGTCGTTAAATACGATAAAGCCAGTATCAATCGCGAGTTTTTCGCCTTGGTGTTCAACATCAATAGTTGCCGTATGACCGCCAATATAATCATTTTTTTCAAACACTTTTACGTCATGTTGACGACTTAAAAGGTATGCTGCAGTCATACCTGAAATACCGCTTCCAATTATTGCAATCTTAGCCACGAGCTATCCTTTTTGCGAGAGGTAACCACAGCGAAAATGGTAGTAACCTGAAAAATTTTAAAAATAGGGTAAATCTTTTCGGAAAATGTATTTCTTTTTTGCGTTTCTCTATTCCTTTACTGATGTAGTCAACGGCGTCATCGACGCTTACAATAAATGGCATCGGAAAATCGTTTTTGTCGGTTAGTGGCGTTTCTACAAAGCCCGGATGAACTAAGGTTACGTCTATTTTTTTTAATGTCGCGGTCAGAGTGCGGGCTAAATAACTCACAGCCGCTTTTGACGCGCCATACGCTTCAGCACGAGGTAAAGGTAAAAAGGCACTACTGGAACTTACGATACAAAGTTGCCCGCCAACTTTCATTTTTGGGAGTAATACGTCTAGGCAGTGTCCAATTGAGATGACGTTGATATTCATTACTCGTTCGAACAAATGGCCGTCGAATTGATTAGGATTATCAATATACTCGCAACCACCTGCGTTGAGGATCACTAGATCCAAGCCGTCAATGTCTTCAAGGTTGTGCTCCAACTCATCGCGATTTGTTAGATCAAATGCCCTGCCCTTCGTCCCTACGGTATTTTCTAATTCATTTAAAACTTCCGTATTGCGACCACAGACAGTTACATGATGAGACTGCTTCGCATAGTATTCAGCAAGGCCTTTGCCTATACCTGATGTTGCGCCGGTAATTAAAATATTACTCATGCCGTGATCCTTTTGTCTAAAAGCCGAATAACCCCCCCAAGCAGGGGAATTTGGCGATATAGCATTTGCGCACTGTCGAAATAATCCCGATGCTGCGACACTTTGTCACCGATAAAATTCAGACGACTATGACCATCGACTTTGATATCCTTGCCACCATTTAGCTTGCGGTGTTGGTATGTCATAGTCCAGTAAATGAAGCTAATGTCATCAACTTCATAACTGTTGGTAACAAGAAATTCTATATCGGAGACGTTCTCATATAACCCCTGAAAATAGCTTGTTAGCGCGTCAAGCCCTTGAATTTTATGAAAAGGGTCTACAAAGCTGATGTCCTCGGTGTAGATTGAAGCCAATTTACCAAGGCTGTGCCTGTCTATTTCATTATAAATTGCCACGAATCGCTGCGTTCTGTGATCCATACCTATTTAAACCTTAAATGCGTCAAGTGCTCTCGCCCTTGCCTCTTTATGTTCAACCAGCGGTTCTGCATAATCGTCCTTTCCGCCAAATGCAGCTAGATAGTCATGAGGAAAGTGTATATGCTTCGCTGGAACATTTTTCAATTCAGGCACATATGTACGGATAAAGGAACCATCGGGATCAAACTTTTCGCTCTGCGTGATGGGATTAAAAATACGAAAATAAGGCTGTGCGTCACAACCTGTGCTGGCAGCCCACTGCCAGCCACCATTATTACTGGCAAGGTCACCATCTATTAATTTAGACATAAAATAGGCTTCGCCTTCACGCCAATCGATGAGCAGATGTTTAGTTAAAAAACTAGCAACAATCATGCGTAGTCGATTGTGCATCCAGCCGGTTTTATTGAGCTGACGCATTGCTGCATCGACGATTGGGTAGCCGGTCTGACCATTGCACCAAAGCTCAAATGCCTGATTATCGTCCCGCCATCTAATCGCGTTGTATTTATCATTGAAATTGAAGCCCTTGCATAAACGCGGATAAGCGACAATGAGATGACGATAAAACTCACGCCAGATGAGTTCGTTTACCCAACAAAACTCTGGCTTACTTGGGTTTTCAAGCACTTCAGGGTAGTGAAGTTGGATCTGCGCGATGAGCTGCTTGGGCGATATAATGCCTAATGCCAAATAGGGGCTAAGTCCCGAGGTTCCTTTGATTGCTGGAAAATCACGGTCATCTTGGTAGTCTGCTAGCTTGTTCTTAATAAAGCGATTTACTATCGTCACAATAGCATTATCATCGGCTGGCCATTTTTCTGACTCATTGGTTATCTGGAAGAAAGCCGGCTTTTTGAAATTTGCATCGTGTTGTTTGTCCAATGGCCAGCTAGGGAAGTGAAATTGCTGCCCCACGAAAAGTTTTAACCATGCTTTTTTAAATGGAGTAAACACCTTGAACATCTCACCAGACCCTGTAAGCACAGAGCCAGGTTTGGCAACGAGATCACCGTCGAATAACTTCAACGTAATCACAGTTGCACACGCTTCGTCGCGCGCCACTTCATTTACTTCGTACTCTTTATTTGCATACAAGCAATCAATGCCGTTATCGTCACAAACCGTTTGTAGCTGCTCCGGTAGCTCAGCAAAAGTAGTGGCTTCAATTATATGTAAAGTAATGCCAAATTCGCTAAGCTGATTGCCAAGTTCAAGCAGCCTGCGCTCAAGTAGGTCGAGCTGAATACTTGCAACCCTGTGTGATTGCCACTGAGATTTGCAATAAAAAAAAAGCGCATCACGTGCGCCCTCATTCACGGCTTCAATCAAAGCCTCGTTGCCGTAAACCCTGAGATCACGGCGAAACCAAAAAGCTGTTTTCATTATTAAATTCCGAATCTTAAGCGCAGTTCATTGGGGTATGGGTCAAAGTACACTTGGCTTTGCAGATATTCTTTGGGGTGCACAGTAAGGTGATGTTTGAGCAAGGTCAACGGCACATACAGAGGTACGATACCTTTGCGATACTGCTCTATTGCACCACACATTTCCTGCTTTTCGATGCTTGAAAGCTCGTTCTTGAAGTACCCCTGCAGATGCGTTAGCGTGTTTGCTTGGTTTTTACGATTGGCGGGCTTGCTGAGAGCAGACATTAAACCGCTTATATACTTCTGTTTCAGTACCTCTCTATCAAATTGCTTGCCATCGCCAAGTAAACGGCCTAAGTCTTTGTAAGCTTGGTAGTTATGGCTCATCAGCAGATACTTATGTTTAGCATGAAAATTCGTTAATTCATGTAAGCCAATACTTTCAGATTGGGTCAATTCCTGCCAACTTTTATAGACGAAAACCCGCATCACGAAGTTTTCTCTGAGGTGCATGTCGTTAAGCCTGCCATTTTCCTCACAGGGTAAAAGCGGATTGTGTTTCATGATCTGCTCAGCAAAAATACCAATCCCTTCGGATGTATTTCCTGTTCCAGCCTCGTTATATACCTTGACACGCTCCATTCCGCAGCTTGGGCTTTTAGCGCAAAATATAAACCCGGAAAGGCTTTGTGTTTGAGACGTCGCAACCTTTTCACCAAATTCTTTGAGCTTTGGTGCTACGTCTTCTTTACCATCGGGACGGCTAACTTTAATAATGTCCCCGACACGGATCTGCCTGATGGTTGGTCGTGGAATTGGCATGCCTATCGCGACTTCTGGGCAAAAGCGCGTGTATTCGACATGTTCAGCGAACTCATCCATACAAAAGTTTGAACGCTTATGACCAGAGTCAAAGCGAACTTTGTCTCCGGCCAAACAAGCGCTAATACCAATTTTTATTGGTGATGAAAACTTCATTTCGCAACTATTCCTTTAATAAATTAACTTACCAATTGGGTTTAACAATTTGCTTAAGCCTTTGTTAAAGTGTAGTGCACTACTCACTACAGTAAAGCACAAGCACCCATCTTTCGTCCGCGGAGAATGGTTGTGTTTACCATCTTGCCAAATAAAGTCGCCCGGTACATATTCCCCCGCTTCATCCGCAAAATCGCCGTCAAGTAGCAAGGTAATCTCAAAGCCTGTATGGGTATGCTCAGGGATGTCACCCTCAGCGCCAATTTGGAGAAGGCTTGAACGCAGGTCCCCGTCTTCTAACAATAACCGAGAGCGGGCGATTTTGCCTACACCTGAAAATTTGGTGCGGTCGATATTCGCAATAGCACGAGGTAACTGAACATCTCTACCTTGATAGTGAAATGTTGGCTGAATATATTCTTTAACTTCGTCGATTTCATTATCCACAGTTATAGCTTGCATCATTGCTTCAAAATCGCAGCTTAATGTAGAGTCGCTTTTTCCTCCAAGCTGAATACTCGCTTCTTGCGCTTCAAGTTGTTGAGTTTTTTTCCGGCAACAAGGACACATTTCGACATGAGCTGCAATTGCAACACTGATGCTTGCGGGCAAATTGCCTTCAACAAATTGGCTTAATAATGAGTCATTCGGGTGATGCTTAATCATGCTTGATCTCCCATTTCTGCGCGAAGTTTTTGTAAAGCGAGACGTAAACGTGATTTCACTGTCCCTACAGGTATATTAAGATGCTCAGCCAATTGCTCTTGAGACATTTCTTGAAAATACACGCCTTTTACTATGTCTCGTTGTGCTGGCGGCAACTTATTAATATATTTTTGGATTTGCGCGGTTTGCAAGTGATCTTGAAAACCGTCATCGTCAGCCTGAGAGTCTTGAATTATCGGCCATATATCTTCGCTTATGTGTTCTTCTTTATTACTTTTCATCTTACGCAAAGCATCGAATGACGCGTTACGCATTACGGTATAGATCCACGTTGTGGCTGCACCTTTATCATGATGATATAGATGGGCTTTACGCCACACTGACGTCATCGTGTCTTGCACGAGCTCCATCGCTTGGGCGTCGTTACCAAATTGTTTTACGCCAAAGCGCCTAATTTTTGGCGCAAAGTACTCGAACAAGAATGCAAAGGCTTTGCGATCTCGTTTTTCTGCAACCTTAACCAAGGCGTCTGATAACGCTTGAGATGGAGTTTCTTGCACTGCTTTGCGAGTTCCTGACTGAACGTTGCAATCTGTAGATTGCTGTTGGCCTAACATAGCTCACCTTCCAATTTATAATTATAAGCCTTGATACGTAGGTCAAGTTGGAACAGATCACTATTTTTCATCTAAAACAGTATGTAAGAAATCTGCCACCTGTTCAAATGTTTGTGCCTGTTTTATTTTCAGTTTTTGAGACATAGAGATAGGTAAGATTTCTAGCCACCGATAAACAACCCATAGCGGTTGTGTAAAGTGTTTCTCACGATATAAATCATCAAGAACAGGATTTGCTGTAAAAACACTGTGAAGCTTATCGACAAGCGAGTCGTCAATTAAATTATACGCCGCTTCACTACATTGCCATGGCGGGCCGTCAATGATCTCGCACTTTCCGTAACGTAGAGATTGCGAGTCAACTTCTACACCATTTATCGAGACACGTGATACAGCCTCAACGTCAATGAGCAACTGACCATCGTCGTCCTGTGAGAAATCAACAATTTTTACGTGCACTCCTTCACTAGGCACATTATATGGCATGTCGTCTACGTATGGGCATAACACAAACCCTTGCTCTGTTTTAGCGGCCTCTTTTATCATATATAAGTAGCGCAGCTCGAAAATCCGCAGCCGAGTGAACCCGCCTGGGAGCAAGAATATTGGCAATGGAAATAAAGCTAGTTTCATAATTCCCGTTCAAATACTCAAAAACTAACGATAATTACGACTACGCTATTTATCTGGATCAATTCACGCCAAAATTATAATTACTCCCAAACACAGCATTTAGCTATCACGTGATTCTTTGAAAACACAACGCCCTCAGCTTGTAAACGTGACTTTTGCTCCAAAAATTTAATACTATCTTGAGGAAATGAAAGACGCCGCTGGCTATTTACTACTCTATACCATGGTAACGTTGAGCCGTGTGGTAGATTCTTTAGCAATTGACCTACCTTTCTGGCATGTTTAGGAAAGCCAGCCAATCTCGCGACTTGTCCATATGAAGCCACTTTTCCAAATGGAATGCCGCCAATCACGGTAAAAATTTTTTCAGCTAATTCTTGCTGCTCGCTGCTTTTCATATTGAATATTTAACTCTTTTAGTTTGTCCCAGAAATATCGCGCAACGGGTCCATGATGAGAAATATGTAACCGAAACGCGTGAATTTCAGCTTCAAACTCATCATTTCTATCGACTACCCTAACTCGCTGTAAAATTCCGGACTCGATCTCTTCTCGGCATAGGTCTAGACCAATCAACGCATAGCCCATCCCCTGCAACAAATAGCGCTTTATGGCCAGCGTATCATCTAGTTTCATGACGTTATTGCTGTTGCGGTATGCTAGGCGTTCACTATCAAAATTAAACTTGCTCTCTTTCATTGCAAGAGAAGGGTACTGAGCAAGTTCTGCAAAACTAAGTTCGGACGGCATGTAATCTGTCAACGACACTAAACCTAGCTTTACGCGGCCAATCGCCATAGACTCTATATCCCCAGTAGAGTGAAATAAGTCGAACCACGGGCCGATCCCTAAATTGGCTAAACCTTGAGTTACCTGCTCTAGCGCGAAAAAACGCTTACCACTAGAAATATTCATTTCCGTTGCTGGGAATTTGACAAAAGCATTGCCCAAAACTTGATCAATTTGATTCTGATATACGAGTGGTTCGTAACAGATGTTAAATCTTGGCTCGTTGCCCGCCGCAAATTCAGTCGCGAGTAATGACAGATCTCTATGATGATTCAGTAATTTTTCGGCTTCGAAGTAAAAACGACGGCCCTGATCCGTTAACACATTGCGATATTTCTCACGTTCAAAAAGGGCAAATCCCAAAGATTGTTCTAATCTTTTAATTGATTGAGAGACCGCAGGCTGCGTCTTGTGAAGCTTATTTGCTGCTTCGGTAAGGCTAGATGCCTCAACAACGGTGCAAAACGCCGCTAAGTCCGAAATCTTCATAAATAAATCTTATGCAGTATAGAATGAT
>NZ_JAKEVK010000176.1:0-10481 GCF_022398435.1 Pseudoalteromonas sp. Isolate6
GGTCGCCAATGGCGGCCTTTTTTGTATCTAAAGTTCAATAAGTTAAATTTGAAATTTAGTATCTAAAAGTCGTCACTTTTATTTCATATTTTATTAATTCTAAAGTTCTTGCTTTAGGGACATTGGCACTTTATCATTAGCTTTTCTTCAATAAATTGGGTCGGACTACTGCGTCGTCGTGGGCTGAATTTCATTGTGGTTGAGTAAATAAAGGAGATACTCAATGAGAACTTTAGAGTTAGAAGTAAACTGGCTTTTCTATGTATTTACACTTGCGCTGATTTGGCTTAGCAACACACTGCTTTCGATCCTAGATATTCCCTCTCTATTATTGCAATTAATTACATTAATCCCTTTGCTATTGATCCTAGCTACATTGGGGTTATCATTAACCGGAAAACGTTTTTTACATATCGACAAAGCTGGGGTGAGCTATAACTTTTTTGATAAAGCGCGCTATCTCCATGCAGAGCACATTCAAGCAATTAGGTTACGCTCTTGGAGTATTTTAAGTATTCCTGAAGTACAGCTCGATGATGGCCGAGTCATTCGTTTCTTTAGTTGGAAAATGAATGCTGATGAGCTTGTAAAAGCAAAAAGCTTGATAAGATAAGTTGCTAGAAATGCAGGTGAGAATCTCACCTGCTCAAAATGATGGTGCTTACTTCTCGTTTAGCCAAATAGCGGCTTGCTTTGCAAAGTAGGTCAAAATACCATCTGCGCCAGCACGCTTAAATGCGAGTAAAGATTCCAATACCACAGGCTTCTCGGCCAACCAACCATTATCAATCGCAGCTTTATGCATCGCATATTCACCACTGACTTGGTAAGCAAATGTTGGTACCCCAAACTCATCTTTAACACGTCTGACGACATCTAGATATGGCATACCCGGTTTTACCATGACCATATCTGCACCTTCTTGTAAGTCCAAGGCGACTTCACGTAGTGCTTCGTCAGAATTAGCAGGATCCATCTGGTAGGTTTTCTTGTCAGCTCCTTTAAGGTTGCCCGCAGAGCCAATCGCGTCACGGAAAGGTCCATAGTAACTTGATGCATACTTAGCAGAGTAGGCCATAATACGAGTATGAATAAAACCGCATTCTTCAAGTGCTTCGCGTACTGCACCAATACGACCATCCATCATATCCGATGGTGCGACAACATCAGCTCCGGCTTCAGCATGAGAAAGCGCTTGCTTGACCAATACTTCTACTGTTTCCTCATTCATTACATACCCGTCTTCATCTAAGATTCCGTCTTGTCCATGGACTGTGAATGGGTCTAATGCAACATCGGTGATCACACCGAGCTCAGGACATGCAGCCTTTATAGCGCGTACCGCTCTTTGTACTATGCCTTCTGGATTATAGGCTTCTTCAGCAAGTAGCGATTTGTGCTCTGCAGGTGTCACAGGGAACAGCGCAATTGCTGGAACACCCAGCTCTACAAGCTGTTTGGCTTCTTCAACTAATAAGTCAATAGACAGGCGTTCAATACTTGGCATAGATGGGATAGCTTCACGCTTAGACTCACCATCCAATACAAACACTGGATAGATTAAATCGTTAACCGTTAGCGTACTTTCGCTCATTAGACGTCTTGAAAAGTCATCGCGGCGCATTCTGCGCATGCGAGTTAGGGGGAAAAGATCAAGTCCTGATTGAGCCACGTTAATTCTCCTGATTGGGGTTGAAAGTGACAATGCGATTACGGCCTTGCTGTTTTGCTTGATACAAGGCTTTATCCGCATTATCTGTGTATAGCTGTGGATTGTGTGGATCGCTAACCACTGCACTATAAATGCCTGCGCTGGTCGTCATCTCAATGATATGTTCACTAAATTGAATTTTGAGCGCTGCTGTTGCCACTCTTAGACGCTCAGCGACTTCAAGCGCACCTTCTTCAGGTGTGTTTGGAAGTAGCAAAATAAACTCTTCACCGCCATAACGGAATATTTCGTCATGGGGTCGACGTAAGTGTGATTTGATTAAGTTGGCAAACTCGCAAATCGCTTGATCACCTGCTAAGTGACCATATTTGTCATTAATTTTTTTGAAGTGATCAATATCAAAGATAACAAGGCTTAATACCGTTTGTTCTCGTCTTGAGCGGCGTACTTCCATTTGTAAGCGCTTGTCGAAGTAACGACGGTTTTTCACTTTTGTGAGAGGGTCTTCCATGTTCATGCGTTCCAGCTCGCGATTTTTATCTTCGAGTTCTCGCAACGTGACTTGAAGCTCAAAAGTGCGTTCTTCAATGTTAGATTCTAAGTCGTATTGGGCTTGTTCTTGTAACTTAAGTTTTTCTTTTAATAGGGCATCTTCAGCTTGAGTATGCGCTAGGCGTTGCTGTTGCTTAGCCAGTTTTTCATCTCGTTGGGAGATATAAAGCCGTATTAATAGATAGCTGAGTAGCGTTGCTTCTATGACGAAAATGCCAAAGTAGCCTAAGTGATTCAAAAAGCTACCTGACTGAACTCCCACCTCAACAGTAAATGGGTAGCTGATCACGATAAAGTGGCACAGTGCGATAGCAATCAAGGTGTTCCGGCTATTGTGGTGAATGCGTGCCAGTGTATACATAAGTAATATTGCAATGATAAAGCTGATACTGAGGGCGAGCAGAAGTGATTCAAAAACCGGTAATAAGGCAATGATGATGAACAAGCCCAGCGTGATCAAAGTAACTCTTTTACCTGTAAGTTGTGGGTGTGACAGAAGTGTCTTACCTGAACAGTAACTTAGAGTGGGTAGCAGTAGTGCACTGAGTAACAGGGTCATTATGCCTTGACCATACTGCTGAAACCATTGCCAAGAAGAATAAAAATAACGATAGCCAAAGCCATAAATATGAGCGTTGAATAGCCATATAATTGCAATCAGCAGAGTCGCACATAGAAAATAGTTTTTTTTCGTGACGTAATACAGCGTGGCATTGGTTAAAGCTAACGCCAATACAAAGCCAGCCAAGATACCAAAAATAAGGTTAAATTTACTTTTAAACTGCAGGTACTCATTGGGCTCCCAGACTGCAAGAGGAGCAGTTATCGCGCCATCGTCGCTAATTTGTAAATATAAATGGCTTTGCGTTAGAGGTTGTAGTTCTAATGGAATAACAAGCGATTCATACTTAAGTGGACGCTTAATCAGTGGCAATGTATCACCAATGTCCAAAGTAAATATAGGATGGTTAGGCCTGACATGATAAGCAGTAACCGAATCGATAAGGTTGTTGTTTATGCTGACTAGTATCGGAGTTAGCGAGCTGTTGGTGTTGTTTAATGCTATTTTCAGCCACAGGTACTGACCTACAGGCCGAAGACCAGTTGGTACTTGAATACTGTTATGCCATTCGACAGGCGCTGCCAATAACTCGTTAAGTGATGCGTATTTACTGAGTGTGTAACTTAACTTTACTTGATGTTCTGCCTTAAAAGGGTCAGATACAGTCACACTGGCGAAGATCGAAGCGTTAAATAAAAACAAGCACAGAGATAGCAGAATACGCATACGGACTTACCTCAAAAACAATTGCGTAAAATTGGCAGAGGTTGCGCTGATCACATCGGTAACTGGACACTGCTTTAGTTGAGCAATTTGTTCAGCCACGTGGGATAAGTACATTGGTTCATTGCGGCGAGATTTTGGCTTAGGTTTAATTGTTCGTGGCAATAAATAAGGGGCATCGGTCTCTAATAGCAAACGATCTAGCGGGATATATTGAATGAGCGCTTGCAATGCTTGACCTCTACGTTCATCACATACCCAACCAGTTATGCCGATCATTAACCCATAGTCCAAGTAACGACGCAACGCATTACGGTCACCAGTAAAGCAGTGTAGTACACCTCGAACCTCAACTTCTTTTAGCAGTCCAACTAGCGCGTCATGCGCGTCTCTTTCGTGTAAATAGACTGGGTAGTCAATAGTTTCTGCTAGCTGCAGTTGCGTTAAGCACACGCTCTGCTGAATCGGTCTTGGTGAAAAATCACGGTTAAAGTCTAAACCACATTCACCAACGGCCACCGCCCTGTTGCTACTTTTTAAAAGAGTGAGGAGATCATGGTACAGGGTATCTGGAGCGCTTTTGGCATCATGTGGGTGAACGCCTGCTGTGCAGTAAAGGTGATGTTGTTCAGCAAGCGCAATACTCTGCTCGCTGCTCGTTAAGTCACAACCGATAGCAAGCATAGACTCTATACCAGCCTCTTTGGATCTAGAAATCACATCGTCCAAATCGGATGCGAATTGCGAGCTGGTGAGGTTAACACCAGCATCGATCATCGCGCTCATCAATTAACTCGTTTTACTCGTGTAGTGCGATTTGAGCCCTTTTTTTTCATCAAAAATGAGCCAAAAGAGGCACGCTGAATAATGAGCGTATCTCCTTCATCTGCAAAGAAGGTTTCCTTTGATACTTGAGTCCATTCTTGACCATTGTCTAACGTAAAGACCTTTTTACCTCTGCGTGTTTTGGTAATTTTAATTACATCTGCGGTGATCGCT
Organism: Pseudoalteromonas sp. Isolate6; assembly: GCF_022398435.1. Lineage (NCBI taxonomy): Bacteria > Pseudomonadati > Pseudomonadota > Gammaproteobacteria > Alteromonadales > Pseudoalteromonadaceae > Pseudoalteromonas > Pseudoalteromonas sp. Isolate6. The sequence goes on from NZ_JAKEVK010000176.1 coordinate 4,509, forward strand.
TCAATTTCTTCGCTTGCGACTTTCACACGACGCTCAAGGCCAAACCCCTCTTCTTTTAGTTCTGGAGTAACGCTTGCCACCGGTGCTACAGCACCACTTTGCTCGTCGTTAGGCGTCATATTTTTTGTTGCATGTTTTGCGGTGATAGGTTTGTTGGCAATCACATTGTCGTAGCACATAAGACGCTTAAAATCATTTTCGATCAGCGTACAAGCTTGTAACGCCTGCGTATTTATCGGCTCTGCGGCGCATAAAGAAGAAAATCCTAGTGCGAACAGTATCATGGTTTTTTTCATTCTTCTGACTCCTGTTGTTGTGGTTTAGCGCTATAAAACTTGGCTAGAATGAGCCCTAACTCAAACAAGAGTAGCATAGGGAGCGCTAATAGAGTTTGAGATAAAACATCGGGTGGTGTTAAAAACATCGCGATGACAAAAGCGCCAACGACAACATAAGGTCGCTTCTCTTTTAAGCTCGCGGGGGTTGTCATGCCACTCCAGCATATAAGCATAATGGCGACGGGAATTTCAAAGGCGATACCGAAAGCAAAAAATAGCTTCAAGATAAAGCCAAGATAGCTGCTTATATCTGGCGAAAGAGTCATCATTTCGGGCCCAACGCTGGTAAAGAACCCCAAAATAATCGGCATCACAACAAAATAGCAAAATGCAATCCCGCCATAAAATAGCAGTACACTTGATAGTAATACTGGGATAAGCATACGCTTTTCGTGTTTATATAAACCAGGTGCGATAAATCCCCACACTTGGTGCAAAATAAATGGCACAGCGGCAAATAACGACACAAAAAGTGTTAACTTAAAAGGGGCGAAAAAAGGGGCTGTGACATCTGTAGCAATCATGTTTGTGTTGCTAGGCAGGCTCTCAACAAGGGGAGCTGCAACAAAGGCATAGATATCATTGGCGAAGTACACCAAAGCAACAAAGATAACGAAAACGCTCATTAACGCTCTCATTAAGCGGTTTCTTAACTCAACAAGGTGAGCAATAAATCCACTCTGGGCTGATTCTGTCATGTAACTTGACTCGTACGAATATAGTGCCAGTTGGAAAAGATAAAAAGGCGCTGCTTGGGCGTTAAATACCCAAAGCCGACCTTACTCTAATTATCTAACTGGTAGATTGATTAGTCTTTGTTTTTATTATTGTCGGTTGATTTATAAGAATGTCTAACTGATTCAGCCGCATCTTGTAATTCTTGAACGGATTGCTTGAGATCTGGGGCCAAATCTTGCATTCCCTGTTGTTCCGCTTTCTTTAAGTTATTATGTAGCTCATGAACGCGTAACTCTTCACTGACTTCAGCTTTGACTGAATTAGCAACAGATTTTACCGTTTTTACCCATCTAGCTACGGTGCGGATTGCAACGGGAAGACGCTCTGGGCCAAGTACAATTAGGCCTACGATAAGAACGACCACTAACTCCCACATACCCATGTTGAATTACACCTTATCTTTTTCTTTCTCTGATACAGGTTGAGCTTGCTCAGTCGTTGTATTCTTAAGCTTTTCAGGTTCAGTTCCGGCCTCTGATTGTTCATCCGATACTGCCTTTTTAAAGCCTTTAACTGCACCACCTAAATCACTACCAATACCACGTAGTTTTTTAGTTCCAAATAACAAAACAATGATGGCTAAAATAATAAGTAATTGCCAAATACTGATCCCACCGAATCCCATAATAACTCCATTGATACTTACTGCTTATGAATAATGATTATACGCCTAGCGAGCAAAAAATCACCCTGTTTTACGCCATGCGCTAATAAATACTAGCACGGCAATAATTGCAAGTAGGCTACTTGCGACAGGCTTGTCAAAAATAAAGCTCAATCCCGAGATTATTGCAAAACTACTCGCCGCTAAACCCAACAACAAAGGCTTGGTAGCAGTATCTGCTTTTTGTGTGACAGCTGAAGGGGGACGGCGCTTGAGATTTTGGTAAATCAAATCCGGCAGTTCTGGCATTTTCTCGGCCCAAAATGGTAGATTTGCATATAGCTTTTTTGCCACTGCGAGCGGACCTACTTGTTCTTGCACCCAATGTTCTAAAAAGGGCTTAGCTGTTTTCCACAGATCTAGTTGCGGGTAAAGCTGACGTCCTAAGCCTTCTACATATAACAGAGTTTTTTGCAATAATACCAATTGTGGCTGCACTTCCATGTTGAAGCGCCTTGCTGTGTTAAACAAATTTACCAGCACATGACCAAACGAAATTTCAGCGAGCGGTTTGTTAAAAATGGGTTCGCATACGGTACGAATGGCAAACTCAAATTCCTCTACACAGGTATCCGCCGGAACCCAGCCAGAATCCACATGAAGCTGCGCAACTTGGCGATAGTCACGATTAAAGAAGGCGATAAAGTTTTCTGCTAAATAACGTTTATCTTCACGATTTAAGGTCCCGACAATGCCGCAATCTATGCCGATATACTTAGGATTATGAGGGTTTTCGCGAGAGACAAAAATATTGCCAGGGTGCATGTCTGCATGGAAAAAGCTGTCACGGAACACTTGTGTAAAGAACACCTCTACCCCACGCTCAGCCAATAGCTTCATATTGGTGCCTTGCGCTAATAAGGCTTCGGTGTCTGAGACTGGGATACCGTAGATGCGCTCCATCACCAATACGTTTTTACGTGAATAATCACTATATACTTCAGGGATATATAGTGAATCAGAGTCTTCAAAATTGCGTCTGAGTTGAATTGCGTTAGCACCTTCTCGCATCAAATCTAACTCGTCGAGTAGTGTTTTTTTGTATTCCCTTACGACTTCAACTGGCCGTAAACGCTTTCCTTCGCTAAGTAAGTTGACAACAATTCTAGCGAAGCGCTCCATTAAAGAGAGGTCTGCTTGGATTTGTTTTTCGATATCGGGACGAATAACTTTGATCACGACATCTTTCAACTCATCTTTGTGTTGCAGCTTGGCGGCATGCACTTGCGCTATTGAGGCTGAAGCCAATGGCTTTGATTCAAATTCAGCAAAGTATTCGTGAATGTTGTCTATTTCTAACGCTTGCTCAATGAGCTTTTGTGCCATTGCGGGGTCAAATGGTTGAACTTGGTCCTGCAAAAAAGCGAGTTCTTCAGCAATCTCTAATGGTAACAAATCTCGACGGGTCGAAAGCATCTGACCAAACTTGATCCATACGGGGCCCAACGTTTGCAACGCTAGACGCAAGCGTGTGCCTATAGGTTTGTCTTTATGTTTATTACGTAGCCAAAACAAGCTAGCGCGGGCAAGTTTACCGTACCAAGGTTGCTTATGCGCAGGAACGATTTCGTCTAAACCATAGGTTAAAAATGTTTTAGTGATTTGATGCAGGCGAAGTAGAGACAACCTAGTTTCCTTTGTTCTGCTGAAGTAATGCATTGAGGCGCTGATTTAAGCTTTCGGCTTGATTATTTAGCGCTCTCACTTGTTGCTTAAACTGCTGAAACTCAAGCGGGTGGGGTGCAACCTTCAATTCATCTTGACATAGTTCTGTTAGTGTCGTTTTGGCTACTTGCCCATCTTGCTTCGCGCGGCGTGCTAAATTCTGTAAGGTATCTATAACAACTTGTGCTGGTCCGTCACCCAGATATTTGGCTAGGTGCTCCGCCCAGTCAATATCAAGTGCTGCTAGGGCGTTGCTATATAGTTGTGCTAGTGATAAATCGCCTTCAAGGTCGAGCTTATCTTGACGGATAAGCGCAGTGAGTTGACTCGGGTCTTTGAGTTCAAGCAAGGTAGAAAAATCGGCACTAATTGAACAGTCGGCTTCACCATCAAAGGGGCACAAAACGTGAATGTTTATGCCGGTATAGGTTATTGCTAAACAAGTATGCAGATCCCTAACCTCAACACTTAGTACTTTATGTTGACCTTTACTTAGTGCACGCTTTAGCTCAGGTGAGAGTTTTAGACCTTTGTTTAAAGCCGTTTCAAGCACGGCGCCAAGCAATGAAGTTAACACAGCAACTCCTAGAATTTAAAACCACGATGAAGGGCAACAATACCTCCGGTCATATTTTGATAGTCAGTCTGTTCAAAACCGGCTTCATCCATCATGGATTTTAATGTTTCTTGATCTGGGTGCATGCGAATAGATTCTGCGAGGTAGCGATAAGATTCGCTGTCATTCGCTACCAACTTACCCATCGCAGGAAGTAGTGTAAAGGAGTACATATCATACAGCTTTGCTAGAGCTTCGTTGTCGGTTTTGGAAAATTCAAGGACCAGTAGGCGTCCACCAGGTTTAAGCACTCGGTACATCGAGCGAAGTGCTTTACTTTGATCGGTGACGTTACGTAGACCGAAAGCAATTGTGATGACATCAAAAGTATTATCGTCAAATGGTAGCATTTCAGCATTCATTTGAACGTACTCGATATTGCTAACAAGCCCTAAATCACGTAACTTTTCGCGCCCAACTTTCAGCATTGAGTTGTTAATATCGCCTAAAACGACTTGTCCTTTACCACCAACTAACTCACTAAATTTCGCAGTTAAATCACCTGTACCACCGGCAAGATCAAGCACTTTATGGCCGGCACGTACACCAGAGCAGGCGATGGTTTGGCGTTTCCACAAACGATGGATACCGAATGACATCAGGTCATTCATAATGTCGTACTTTGTTGCTACAGAATGAAATACGTCTGCAACCATAGAGGCTTTTTTGTCTGTTTCGACCGTTTTATATCCAAAGTGGGTAGTATTGTCTTGTGACTCTTTCATGAGGGTTCCATCATTACTCTGCAACTGTGGTTGTTAGTGTACTTGATAGGTAGCCGTGGGCGCAATTTCTAATCCTCGTTGTGTTGTTGAAAATGTACACAAAAAGAGTGATTGCAGATCAGTGACTAATATAGCAATGTTGGCCGAGAGAATGTGCCTTTTGCGCGGCATAGCCTGCACGTTTTGCTAATACATTAAAGTCTTGCTCTGGCGCGAGTTGCGCAATACCAAGAGCCAGAGATACATCAGGTAATGGAATTTTTCCTTTTGCACTGACAAACTTTAGTCGCTCAACACCTTTACGCACTTTATCAGCGATGACACTGGCGGTTTCTAAGTCTACGTCAGCGAGGATCACCGTGAACTCTTTTTTCCCCGTACGACCAGGTAAGCCGCTTTCAACGACATAGCGTTTAATGTTATTGGCGATGCGATTAAGCACCACTTCGCCCACAACATCACCAAACCGGACTGAAAACTCGTCAAGGTTATCAACTTGAATAGAAAGGGCACAGACGGATTTTTGCTGTGATTGCCATAGAGACACTTTTTGATGAAGGTAGTGGCGCTTATAAAGACCCGTTTGTGGGTCTAACAAATGTTGTTTACGCAAGTCGAGTAGTAACTTTTGATTACGTTCATAATCTAAACGCGATTTTATTAACGCTTGTTTAAATTGTTTGTGCTGTTTTAGCAATAGCTCTGTTTGTTTGGTGAGTGTTGATAGTGCGCGCTTACTCTTTAGAATGTTGTGCTCATCTAAATTATGCACACATTGACTGACTTGCTGGGCAAAGCGAATTACCTGCTTTTGTGAGCTTTCTGCATTTTCGTGTAATTCAGTTACCAAAGAGTCGACACCCTCAAGTAATTCAGATTGTGTCTTTTGACCTTGATCTAAAAACTGATAGTAGAGCTGTTCAATGAATACACAGTCTATTTTTGTGTGTGCTTTGATGGCTTTGTTGATGGCACAGTCGAGATCTTTGTTCGTGGCGCTGATATGGGTATAAGCGACTTGGTAATTTAAAGGTGTAGGCGGCAAATGATGTTGCTCTAAAAACAGGCACACCTGTGTCATTTTTTCTTGGGCAACAGCCATGGGATCATGGAACATCATTTCATTTACCACAACAATTAATTATCAAACGTTAATGAACTACCACCATCTCCTTCGGTGTAACTCTTGTCCTAATTGCACTAGACCTACATTAATCTGTATCGTCC
>NZ_JAKEVK010000177.1:0-10315 GCF_022398435.1 Pseudoalteromonas sp. Isolate6
ATTTTCATCTTTATAGAAATTAATAAGGCTATCCAATCTTTCCTTTTTTACCGTCCTTTGAAAGCCTATCGATTCAGCATTTTCAAAGTTTCGCTTTTGAGGAATGCCTGAAAAGCTGTCTATATCGATAACATTTCCAGAAAAATACGCTATCCACTCAGCTTTATCTGTTTGCTTGAATCTTATCGCATCAAATATTTTTTTGTTTATCATATTCTGCTCTTTTTAACTATTTTTTACACACTGTATTCTTACTAACTTATCCTTTGAATTAAGATAAGCATCACCTTTATCATTGAGTACTTCGGCGCCTCGTTCATTTAAAATTACTCGGCTTTTAGCACCATTCTTAACACTCAATGCAAGCTTCGATATATTTATCAGAAGTAAGAGCTATGTATAGATCAAGCTCTAAAACCCACCTCGAGATACGTGGTGCGTTTTGTCTTTTGGCATTACAGTGGTATGCCAAAGAATAATTTGATGCCATTGCCATGACACTGAGGGCTTCTTTTAAGCGCATAAAGATCCTGTTCGTGAGCGGTTACTTCATCCTTAACCGCTGTATAAATTCATTTGAAATTAGATGTAAACGAATACTGAGAGTATTAAACCCGAAAATCCGTAAGTTTTGTAGTGATTTGCGTCAAATTTCGAAGCTTTCGCCACCAAAGTGTTAGATATTTTTTGCCAAACTATTAAAAATAGGGTTAATTCAAACTTGTAAAAGTAACAAATATAGTTGGGCTAGCCCATTACAACGTATTACAGCTATTTTTATCACTTTACTGGCTTAGTCGGTGTTTTGCCTGTTGTTAGTTCGGTGTAGAGATACTGCGCTACCTTACCTTATATGAAGGTTTGCTTGTAGGCTGACTTGGGAGGTATCTATTCGGTTTACAACTTTTCCACATTCACCTACATTGGAAATGTAGCTTGGGTTTCAACAGGAAAGTGGCATGCACTTCAAAAATAAAATAACAAACGAGCGTTCTTACAATACCGGTGGCAGTGAGGCGAGTAGCCTTGAGAGCGACCGTGGGCGTATTATCAACAGTGCTGCGCTTAGACGACTGCAACAAAAAACCCAAGTGTTTCCGCTTGAGCGTAATGCGGCTGTGCGTTCGCGCTTAACGCACTCGTTGGAGGTGCAACAAAACGGCCGTTACATTGCTAAAAAAATTGTTGATGCGCTGGTGCAGCAAGGTAAGCAAGATTTGCTGCAATATGAAGATAAAAACGGCCAGCAGGTGGATTTGTCTGAGTGTTTGGTTACTCTGTCTGAAATGGCCTGTTTGATGCACGATATTGGTAACCCTGCGTTTGGTCACTTTGGCGAGGCCGCTATCAATGATTGGTTTAAACGCTATTTGAGCCAGCATCAACAGTTTGCAAAAAGTGCTCGGGCGGCGCTTAGGTATGGCTCAAAGGAGAGCAAAGCGTCTGATCTGGCGGTGCTGAATCAAGAAATGGAGTTACTGCTCGATATTTGTAGTTTTGAGGGTAACGCCCAAGCCATTCGCGTTATTCATACGCTTTCTCGGCTTAACCTTACCTATTCACAATGCGCCACTGTGATGAAATATACCCGCTGCGCGACCACGCCTAAGTCGACCGTAGCCATTGATAAGTCCTACCTGCAAAAGAAAGCAGGATACTATTTTAGTGAAAGTGGTTTTGTCAGTGAGCTGTGCGACAAATTGCAGATCCAAGTGGGTAATCGCCACCCAGTGACTTATATCATGGAAGCGGCTGACGATATTGCTTATTGTCTTGCTGATATGGAAGACGCTGTAGAAAAAGGCATTATTAGCGTAGATGAGTTAACGGGCTGTTTAATAGAGGAATATCAAAATATCGCAGCAGGGTTTGGGATCACCGATGACAAGCTTTTAGAGCTTATGAGTAAAAAGCTGCACTATGCCAATGACAAAGCCAGCAAGCATATGGCGAATTTTGATAATGAATTTTTTATTTGGCTCCGCGTGGGGTTGTTGCACCCGCTTGCTGAACATGCCAAAACACGTTTTATCGATAATATTGAAGCGATCTACGAAGGGAATTTTAACGCTTCGTTGCTGGAGGATAACAGCCACCTTCATGCTATTGTAAAATCGCTGAAAACGGTCGCGACCAACAAGGTATTCTCGAATAAAGAGGTCGAGCAGTTGGAGCTTCAAGGTTATAAGATCACCAGCAGTATATTAAACGAATATCAGCGGGTGCTTGATTTAGATGCCGATGATTTTCACGCTGCATTAAATGGCGAGCATAGTTTTGCGATAGAGTCGCGATTGATTAATCGGATTTCCAAAAAGTATGTTGCGGTATACCGCGAAACGGTCGCGAAGCTTAGTGAGGCTGAGCAAGCCGAGCCGATTTTTGAGTTTTATTACCGCTGCCGCCTTATTCAGGATTTTATTAGCGGTATGACTGATCAGTTTGCTTATGATACCTACCGTGCGTTGACCGCGTTGGATTGAGGTTAAGAGCGTGATCGCGGGGCCTTTTTGAAAAGATCGCCGCGTAAAGCGGCTCCCACCGGCGGTGGCATTTGAGGCGTTGTCTTGCGGTAATGATATGCGGTTGGAGTGGGTTCACACCATAATTTTGTAGAAAAGATCGACGCGTAAAGCGGCTCCCACCGGCGGTGGCATTTGAGGCGTTGTCTTGCGGTAATGATATGCGGTTGGAGTGGGTTCACACCATAATTTTGTAGAAAAGATCGACGCGTAAGGCGGCTCCTACCAGCGGTGGCATTTGAGGAGTTGTCTTGCGGTAATGATATGCGGTTGGAGTGGGTGCCCCCCGCGATTTTGTTGAAAAGATCGCCGCGTGAAGCGGCTCCTGCCAGCGGTGGCATTTAAGGAGTTGTCTTGCGGTAATGATATGCGGTTGGATTGGGTTCACACCATAATTTTGTAGAAAAGATCGCCGCGTGAAGCGGCTCCTACCAGCGGTGGCATTTGAGGAGTTGTCTTACTGTAATGATATGCAGTTGGAGTGGGTTCACCCCACGATTTTGTTGAAAAGATCGCCGCGTGAAGCGGCTCCTGCCAGCGGTGGCATTTAAGGAGTTGTCTTGCGGTAATGATATGCGGTGGGAGCGGGTTTATCCCGCGATTTTGTTGAAAAGCCGCTGCTATGAGTGAGGTAAAAAGTAGAGAAATGATCGCTGCGTCCTGCACAAGTGGCAATAAAAAAGAGGTGCAAATTGCACCTCCTTTGAGTTTTGTAATCTAGTTATGCTTTACATGGGTATTAAAACGTCACGTTTACACCAAACCAAATATTGCGGGCTTTGTCTTTTACGTTGTAGTCATCGCTAAATACGACTTCGCTTACCACACCACGGCCACTTAGGTATTCGTATTTACCATCACCGTTTAAGTCGTTGTAATCCGTGCTATAAGACGTAAAGTCTTCATCCAATAAGTTATTGATACGCGCAAACACAGTAACATTGTCGTTAAAGGTGTATTTAGCACCTAAGTGCAGTAGGTTGTAGTTTTTGTAGTACATGGCTTTGTCTAGGTTGTTGTCCCAGCCACGGTAACGATCAGAGCGCATTTCAGCATTTAGCGTTAGTGAGAACTCGTCTGTTACTTGCCAGTTTACTGTAGCATTTGCCATGTGTTCAGCGGTATTGGTTAATGGTTGACCTTCTTGAGGACCACTCTTTTGCTCGCTGTCAGTCCAGGTGTAGTTTGCGTAAAGTGAAATTGTATCGGTGAACTGGTAACGGCCTGCAAGCTCAATTCCTTGGATCTCAACTTTGTCGATATTGATTTTTTGGCTATAAGTATCGTAACCAAGCTCGTCGTATACACCCAAATTCACGCATGGTTTTGCACCATTGGTTGCTGAGCAGCTCTTGATGGTATCACCACGGGCGATTTTATCGTCAAACTCCGTTGAGAAGTAAGTGATATTAAAATTGTGGTTTTCAGTTGGATGCGTCCAATACAATGCAACTTCGTTGTTTACACTGGTTTCTGGTTCAAGATCTGGGTTACCTGCAAACGGTGACGTACCTTGACCACCAAAGCCGGTGATACCGTTGTATAAGTCGGTCGTTTGTGGCGTTTTATAACCCGTGCTGATCCCGCCTTTTACTGTCCAATCGTCAGACAGCTCGTATACACCGTATAGACGCGGAGAAAGTTGGCTACCAAATACATCGTGGTTATCGTGACGGACACCCACTGTAACTGTTAGCGGATCGCTTAAGTGCCAGTTATCTTCTACAAATAGTGAGTACATTTGGTGTTCCTGAACGCCTTGGTCAACACCAGACTCCATACCAAATACGCCATCTTGCAATTCACCGTCAACCCACTGACCGCCCAAAACAAACACATGATCGCCAAATAAATCATCAACTGGAATATCCACTCGCGCGTCTAGCGTATACTGGCTGCTGTTAAGTGTACGTTTTGGACGTGGTAAGAATGTGCTTTCAGCAAGCGCTTTACGCTCTGCTTCTTCCATGTCGGCATACTTACCACTACCATCGTACATGGCTTGTAGTAGTTTACGCTCTGCAACAGAAAGCGGCATAGTACGGCCATTGTTATCGGTATCAACAAATGCCAAAGACACAAAAGTTTCGATATCGTCAAACGTACCTTGATGCGTTAGTGACCACCAGCTTCTGTCGAATTCTTGATCCGCCGCATAACCTGCGCGCGGGTTTACCTTGCCACGGCGTGTTTGCCAGATTGATTCGATGTTGTCTTTAGTACCAAGCGGATAGGTAATTTTGCCCGACTCAACGTCGTAGTTTGGCGTATTATCATACTCTTGATTTGAGATATCATAGTCAAAAGTAACCGTGTGGTTGTCATTTGGCGTAAATACAAAGGTTGCACCCAATTGGGTGTTAGTGTTGTCTACTGTTTTGCCACCGCGTCCAAAGCCAAGTTCACGATGATGCAGCTCACCATTTGGATCGACTGCAGGTGAAAACTCAGGGTTTGAGGCTTGACGCTCATAAATGCTGCCGCGAGCAGAAAAGTTGAGTAAACCTTTAACTAAAGGCCCATAAATACTGAAGTCAGTGGTAATGTCATCACCAAACTGGTCGTTTGTTTGTAGGCTTCGGCCAAAATCAATGCTGCCGGTCCATTCATCTACTGACTTTTTAGTAATAATGTTGATTACGCCGCCCATCGCATCTGCACCGTAAAGTGTAGAGGCAGGTCCCCTAATGACTTCAATACGCTCAATGGCACTTTTAGGTGGAATATGGTTAAACGCGTTACCACCAAAATTATTTGGGTAGATATCACCGTGGTTGTTTTGACGCTTACCGTCGATAAGAAGTAGCGTATATTCACCTGTTAAACCACGCATACTCACGCTGCCTTGGCCGGTTTTATCTCGAGTTGTGCCAATGTCCACGCCTTCTTGGTACTTTACGGCATCAAGCAAAGTCGTATAGGACTGAGCTTGAATGTCTTCAGCGGTGATCACTGAAATACTCGCGGGTGCTTCTGGTATTTTTTGCTCAAAACCAGTCGCAGTTACAACGATGTGTTCCATGTCTGGCTGCGCTTTTATCGAATCAGCAAAAGCAACTGGGCTAAGGGCAGACAGCACCAAAGCAGAGAGTACACCACGTTTAAAAGGCGTGTTTATCATTGTTAATATCCCAAAATTTATTGCATTAAAGTAAATTTTGGCGCGTACTCTAAATGGAAACTGAATAAAAGTCAAAGCAATTGATAATTAATATCATTTGCATTTTTTGTTTAGATCATATTTAAGGGCCTTTGTGAGTTTATTGATTTTTCTTTTTGTTGGTTATGAAGAGATCGCGGAATAAATCCGCTCCTACCATATATTCAAACACTTGGTGGGAGCCGCTTTATGCGGCGTTCATTTGAGTTAAGATCGCGGAATAAATCCGCTCCTACCATATATTCAAACACTTGGTGGGAGCCGCTTTACGCGGCGTTCATTGGAGATAAGATCGCGGGGTGAACCCGCTCCTACCATATATTAAAACTCTTGGTGGGAGGCATTTTACGCGACGAGCATTAGAGACAAAATTTCGGAATAAATCTGCTCCTACCATATATTCAAACCCTTGATAGGAGGCGCCTTAGGCGGCGAGCATTTGAGATAAGAGCGCGGAATAAATCCGCTCCTACCATATATTCAAACACTTGGTGGAAGCCGCTTTAGGTGGTGATAATTAGAGGCGAGATCGCGGAGTAAATCCGCTCCTACCATATATTCAAACACTTGGTGGGAGCCGCTTTACGCGGCGAGCATTTGAGATAAGATCGCGGAGTAAATCCGCTCCTACCATATACTCAAACCCTTGGTGGGAGCCGCTTTAGGTGGTGATAATTAGAGGCGAGATCGCGGAGTAAATCCGCTCCTACCATATACTCAAACCCTTGGTGGGAGCCGCTTTACGCGGCGTTTATTAGAGACAAGATCGCGGAATAAATCTGCTCCTACCATATATTCAAACACTTGGTGGGAGCCGCTTTACGCGGCGAGCATTTGAAAAAAGACCCGCGCGTCAAGCGCTTTTTAAGTACTAAACAGTAAACTCTCTCGCATTGTCGTTAAGGCGATGACTAGTTTGCTCTAGCTGCTCAACAATGGCCATAAACTCATTCATCCGCTTAATTGCTTCTTTGGAAATATCACTCAGGCCATTGATATTGGTGTTAATGTCTTCTGTCACCGATAACTGTTCCTGAGAGGCTGTAGCAACACCTTGAGTCAAGTCTTTGATTTTACTTACAGCTTCAAATATGCTGTCGAGCACTTCGGAAGATACCATCACCTGCTCTTCCGTCGCTTGCACTTGATGCTGACTCTGCTGAATGGCGGTATTCGCACTCCCCGCTTTGGTTTGCAGCTGGTTGATGATATCACGAATCTCTTCTGTGGATTTTTGGGTTCTTTGTGCAAGGGTTCTTACTTCATCTGCAACAACAGCAAAGCCACGACCTTGCTCTCCTGCTCTTGCCGCTTCGATGGCGGCATTTAATGCGAGCAGATTAGTTTGCTCTGCAATCGCCTGGATCACGCTCACTACATTTGACACTTGATCACTTTGCTCAGTCAACTCTGAAATAATATTAGCAGTTCTGTCAAAGCGCGCAGATAATTCGGTAAATTGTTGGCTGGTTTGCGACATCACCTCCATTCCACGCTGCGCTTCAAGTTCAACCTGATTAGCGTAGTCTGCGGTACTTACTGTACTTGAGGTGACCTCATTGAGTGTAGCAGTCATTTCTTCCGCGGCAGTAGCAATGGTTTCGAGGCGAGCGTTTTGTTCTTCGCTTATCTCTTTGTTACTACGAATAAAATGCGCCACCTCTTTGGAAGATTTTGACATCGCACCACCTGCAGAGCCGATATTAGTTACTGTGTTTTTAAAACTATTAAGCATCCGGTTTACGATATTGGCTACCACCTGAATCTCAGTTGCGCCGCTTTCATCTACCGTTTTTCTAAGATCATTTGAGCTACCTATCTCTTCAAATGTTCTGCCAAGTAATTCAATTGGTTTTACGATGCGGCGACGAACCAAGTACACACCGAATAAACTGAAGCATACGGTTATGACTAACATAACCATGGCCCAAAAAACATAAGACTCCACAGCACTGTGTGCTTGTATAACGTTTTGTTTAGTGCGGTTTTCCAGCTCTGTGAAAAATGATTCCACCGGTTTCATAATGTTGGCTTTATAGCGATGATAATCATCACTGTGCGTGAGGTTAACCGCTTTGGTCAAATCAGGCTCGCCTTGAATAGTGTAATTACCAGCGCTATCTTTAAATTTACCTTTTACAGCGTTCATGGCTTCAACTTCTAATGCGACGAGGCCATCGGAATTGGCTTGTGCCTCACTTAAGTAGTTGAGCTCCTTTTGGCTAAACCCTGCCGCTTTCATGGCATCGAGTAATACCTCACGCTGACCGTCTGGTTTTGGTTTCTCACCATAATTAAGCACCAGATCCCAATAAATTTTATGGTAGCCTTCAGGCCTAGGCTTTTCACCATTACGAATCGCTAATACATCCATATACATCTTTTCGTATTTATCGTTGCCAGTTACCGCATAGGTTCTGCCCAATCGTGTTAAATCGTCGGAGCTTTGTCTTAACTCGTCGGCAAGTTGGTAAGCCTTGTATCGGTTATCTGCCATTTGTTCAAAATCAAGCAAGGCGTTATACATGTTGACAACTAAAAGGGTAACGATGACGACAAAAACAACAATGCCACCGAAGATAGTGGTCATGAGGATACGGATAGAGTTTAACTTCATGATTCTAGCCTTTATTAAAGCGTTCACAATAAAGGTTAGTGCAGGGGTTGAGATTCTTCTAGCATAGAATTAGGAACAAATGGAGTCGATATAATAACAGTAAGAACCAAATCAAAAGATCGCGGAGTAAATCCGCTCCTACCATATACTCAATTCCTTGGTGGGAGCCGCTTTAGGCGGCGATCATTGGAGATAAGATCGCGGAGTAAATCCACTCCTACCATAAACTCAAACCCTTGGTGGGAGCGGCTTTATGCGGCGTTCATTGGAGATAAGATCGCGGGGTGAACCCGCTCCTACCATATCTCAAATCCTTGGTAGGAGCCGCTTTATGCGGCGATCATTAGAGACAAGATCGCGGAGTAAATCCGCTCCTACCATATACTCAATTCCTTGGTGGGAGCCGCTTTAGGCGGCGATCATTAGAGATAAGATCGCGGAGTAAATCCGCTCCTACCATATCTCAAATCCTTGGTGGGAGGTGCTTTATGGGGAGATCATTAGAGACAAGATCGCGGAGTAAATCCGCTCCTACCATATACTCAACCCCTTGGTGGGAGCGGCTTTAGGCGGCGATCATTAGAGACAAGATCGCGGAGTAAATCCGCTCCTACCACAATTAACACCGCTTAAATACTGGCAGGCATGCCCATGCAGCTTGCATAATAGGTGGTCGTTGCTGGCCAATCAGAGAATACGCCGAGTACACCAACCTCTCTGGCCAATACATCTAGCACTTTAAAGGTATCACCATCGTTATCTATCATCGCCTCACCTGACAGACTGCCGTTGATGCTTTGATAGTACCAACCACCGCCGCTGGCTAAGTGACCAGAGCGCTCCAGTGTCCAAGTAATGATCCCAAGCCCTGCGGCTTTTGCAGCTTTGGCATAAGGTGAGGGTACGATTTCCCCCCCTTCTTCGGTTAATAACATCCACAGAGGTGGTGCGATAATGTTAACGCCATCCGCTGCAAGCTCTTCCATCGTTGGTGACAGTAGCTCTGGGTTATGCACGATTTGCTCGGCTGATACCATGGTTTCATTATCTGCTGCTTGCGCTTCGTATCTGTCGTCCAAATACACCGCCTGTGCGCCAAACTCTGGATTTTCTTTTATCCAATAGACGACATCGTCCCGATTAAATGACTGCGCCCAGACATTTTTTGGATCTACATTTGCAGCTTTATATTCGTCGATCATTTTTTGTGCGTAGGCTTTTTGTGTAAAACCGTCAAAAGGCATAGCGACAGACGGAGTCTTCAGCTCTGGTGTCATTTTCACGCCTAAACTTTTAAATAACTCAATGCTCTGGGCATGGGTCATTAAAGTGCCACGGCTCGAATATAAATCGGTGCGCCAATTTGCCGTGCCATCCATATATTCCTCTACGGTTGTCGCCATTGAGTTCGCGGCATCCATTTTACCTTTTAATGTCTTAAACTCAGCCAAAGTAATGTCGCTGGTACAACACATCGCTTGGGCTGCAATTCCATTTTCAGGATCGCCAGGTACAAATGGTGTTGTACATTTTTGGCCTAAATCCGTTGCTAAAATATTTGTTGTAGTGTGTAAATCACATTGTGAATGGCGACAAACCAGCTCTTTGTCTTTGGTAAAGGCAACGTCACACTCTAAAATCCCAGCACCCATTTTAGCCGCCGCAATATAAGATTCTTTGGTGTGTTCAGGAAACTGCATTGGCGCACCACGGTGTCCAATTGAAAAGTCTGTTTTATAAAAAGGTCCGTTAGCACACTGCTCAAGCTTGGTTTTGAGTGCACTGCCTTCCATGTCTTGAATCAAGAAATTAGGACGTGTGCCCACTTGCATAGCACTTGCGCTACCTGCAGGTACTTCCACAATTACCGGAACTTCAACGACTTTTATTTCAGTCTCTGTTGTGATCACCGGCTTTTCAACCTGTACAACCTCCACAGAATCATCATCACATGCACTTAGTAATAATGCAGCCAAGAGCGTAGAACAAACGCTTATCTTATTCATTGTAATACCA
>NZ_JAKEVK010000178.1:0-10147 GCF_022398435.1 Pseudoalteromonas sp. Isolate6
CATTTATTAAGAGGTTAAAAAAGAGGCTATTCTTAGATGATTCGATTACTGTTTTTACTGCCAATTCTACTGTGCTTAGGCTGGGTTTACTTCCTTCGCTCAAACGGCGTACCGCTCAAGCAAGGAAAGAAAGGATTTATTTACATCTTAGTATTTTCATCTTTTGTTTTAGGCTTTTTTGTCTTAATGATGTATCTAACGGGCAGTTTGTAACAAATAGAGGAGAGTATGTTAAGTTATGATGGGCGAAAACAAAAAGAGCCATGACCAAAGCATGACTCTTTAACGATATAGCGATTCTAATTTGATTTAGACGCTGAAACTTGCACCACAACCACAGGTGGTCGTTGCATTTGGGTTATTTACGAAAAAACGCGCGCCTTCAAGTCCTTCGGTATAATCTACGATGCCGTCGATTAAATACTGAATACTCATTGGATCAACAACCATAGTCACACCATTCTTAACGATTTCTAAGTCACCTGGATTTACTTTTTCATCAAAGGTGAAACCGTATTGAAAGCCTGAGCAACCACCACCTGTTACGTAAACACGTAGTTTAAGATTGGCATTCTCTTCTTCTTCAATAAGTTCTTTTACGCGACTTGCCGCTGCGTCAGAAAACTGAATTGGTAACTGTTCAGACATAGATTTAGACCCCTAATCCTGTAATCCGTAAATTATCTAATACCTGAGTATTTTAATCAAGTATAGCGTTTGTACCAACCCCACCAAGATGCCACATATTTGAAAAACATAGTTTCATCAATACTATCGCCTGAGGCTAATTTCGCTGAGGGTTGTGACGCTTAATGTGATTCAGTTATCACTAGATTAAGAACAATAAAGTAATAATATCTCAGCGGCTTAGTTGCGCTGGCACAAGGACTTAAGATAAAAAATTTGTTATTCTTAACGTGTTTATCACTGTGGAATGACGTTCATGTCGTTGGATGCATTAAGACGAAGCCTTGCAAAACCTAAAACTTCAGCACAACTGTGCCTGCTTGGTGCTGGTGCAGGCCTGCTTGCGGCGATACTTATCATTGCTTTTCGTCTTACTATTGAATTGATCCAAGGCACATTTCTCGACAAACCAGATGACTTTACAGAGCTTTCTGAGCTACACCGGCTATTTTTACCTGTGCTTGCTGCTCTACTCATCGCAGTCTTTGCAGCATTAACAGGGTTTAAGCATTACCGTTTGGGCATTCCATATGTGATTAATCGAATCAAACACCATTACGGTCATATGCCAATTTGGAACTCTGCTAACCAGTTTTTTGGTGGTGCTGTCGCTTTGATCAGTGGCTTTTCTGTTGGTCGAGAAGGACCATCTGTACACATGGGAGCAACAGCCGCGAGTATTTTGTCAGAGCGCTTACATTTACCATTAAATGCTGCACGGACTTTAGCCGGTTGCGGTGTAGCTGCGGGTATTGCCGCCTCATTTAATACCCCGCTAGCAGCAGTGATATTCGTTATGGAAGTCGTGCTAAGGGAGTATAAAATCCATATTTTCGTGCCCGTGATGTTAGCCTCAGTGATCGGTGCAATGAGCACGCAATATGTATTTGGCAATAGCTCTGAGCTGGCACTCATTCATATCACTCCATTGAGCTTTTGGCATTACCCCTATTTAATTATTTGTGGTGCAGCATTAGGGGCAGTTGCTTTCGCTTTTAATCAAAACCTAATGCTGATCATCAAAACTTTTAAGCCCATCAGTATGTTTCCTCGTCTTTTATTAGCGGGGTTAATCGCGGGATTGATTGGCTATGCCGTGCCGGGTGCAATGGGCTCAGGTATGAGTGCTATCACCCAAGCCGTGGAGTCTCCACACAACCTACAGCTACTTACAACAATATTAATTGCTAAGCTGATGGCAACTATATTCGCAATTGGGCTTGGTATACCAGGCGGGCTTATTGGCCCAGTAATTGGGCTTGGGGTTATCATGGGCACTTTGATGTCTTTCTTTGCTCAATTTATTGAACCCAGTGTCGATGTTGCGGGAACTTATGGTGTCCTCGGTATGGCAGGCTTACTTGCTGCAACACTACACGCTCCACTTGCTGCGCTCACTGCGGTAATGGAGCTTACTTCCAACCCAAAAATAATTGTTCCAGCTATGCTAGTGATCACCACAGCTTACGTGACGGCTTTACAGGCATTTGGCAATCGCTCTATTTTTATTCAACAACTAGATTTCCAAGGACTGCCTTACCAAGTATCCCCTGCAAAAGAGGCATTACAGAAAGTAGGAATAGTAGCTGAGATGGATGAGAATTTTAAGCTGCTCTATTCTGACGATAAAGAGCAAATAAAAGAGACCCTGTCTGCTGTTGATAGCCAAACGCCACTCATTGTTTATGACGAACAAAGCGGCTACCGTTTAGCGGAATACGATTTGAACTTAATCTCTGAAGGTAGCGTATCGGTCTCTTATATCGAGCTACAAGGATTAAGTACACAAGCGACCTTAGCTGATGCCTTTGATGTGCTAAAAGACAAGCGTTCGGGCGCGGTGTATATATATAATCAAAAGGATGATAAACAAATACTTGGGTTATTGCGATGGGACCAAATTCGTCACATACTCACCACCAGAAACAGTTTACTCTAGTCTAAAAAGTGGAATTTATAATGAGCTTATTGCTAACGTATAAAGCCTTACATATCTTTTTTATGATTGCCTGGTTTGCAGGGATTTTTAATCTGCCACGTCTCTTTGTATATCACGCGATGACTGAAGAAAAATCTTGCAGCTCAATGCTCAAAATCATGGAGCGCCGTCTGCTCTTTTTTGTAACCCCATTTGCTATTCTCACCGCAGTGTTTGGGGTTTTAATGATTACAGAATACGGACGTGAGTGGTTTAAGCTCAGTATGTGGCTACACTACAAGCTGGCGCTCGTGATTTTAATTTATATTTATCATGGTTATTGCTTTAAATTACTTGCCGACTTTAAACATGATCGCAATCGTAAAAGCGACAAGTTTTATCGTTATTTCAACGAACTTCCCGTACTAATCTTATTAGCCATAGTCTTTCTTGCCGTTTTAAAACCTGCACTGTAACCGTGCATTATTGGGGGTTCTTGGGTATAATATGCGCCCAAGTAACCGCCCATATTCTGCGTGTTATCTGGATGGGTGAGCGACCTTGCAACCCGGTAGTCAATTTGTCTTTAGGAATCGCCAAATGTTCAGTTTCCAAGGTGAAAATATTCTTTCTGTCAACCAATTAGACAGAGATTCAATTGAACACATCTTCTCCATTGCAAAAAAAATGGAACCCTATGCTAAAAAGCAAAAACGTACCCAAGTACTCAATGGGGCGATTTTGGCAAATCTATTCTTTGAACCAAGCACAAGAACACGCGTAAGTTTCGGCACCGCATTTAACCTGCTGGGCGGCCTAGTCCGCGAAACCACCGGGATGCAAAGTTCAGCATTGGCTAAAGGCGAATCTTTGTATGATACCGCCCGCGTGATTTCTGCTTATGCTGACGCCGTGGCAATGCGCCACCCAGATGCAGGCTCAGTAGCCGAATTTGCGACCGGTTCCGACGTTCCTGTCATCAACGGTGGCGATGGTCCTAATGAGCATCCAACTCAAGCACTGTTGGACTTACTGACAATTGACCGAGAGCTTAGCCGCTTTGGTACTGGAATTGACGGCATGCACATCGCGCTAGTCGGTGATTTAAAATATGGTCGCACCGTACATTCCTTATCCAAGTTACTTAGTCACTACAAAGATATCCGCTTTACGATGGTTGCACCTGATGGCTTACAAATGCCTCAGTCTATTTTAGATGTCGTAGACAATGCAGGTCACCGTATTGAAGTCGTGTCTAAAATGGAAGGCAATTTAGCTGCCGATATCGTTTACCAAACCCGTATTCAAGAAGAGCGTTTCCCGTCTCAAGAAGAAGCAAACAAATACCGCGGCGGTTTTAGGATCAGCCAAGCAATTTATGACGCTCACTGTAAACCAAGCTCAGTATTAATGCATCCATTACCACGCGATAGCCGCAGCGATGCAAACGAGCTAGACAACGACCTAAATAACAATAACAACCTAGCTATCTTCCGCCAAGTTCAAAATGGTGTATTGATCCGTATGGCACTTTTTGCCCTAACGCTAGGTGTTGAAAACCAAGTGGAAAAATACGAGGTAGAAGTACCTTGGTTTAGCCGCAAACGTGAAAGCTAAAAAGGATCGACAATGACAATCAGTCAAGACTTATTCAAACGCGCCCAAGACTCAATCCCTGGAGGCGTCAATTCTCCTGTTCGCGCTTTTAATGGTGTAGGTGGTACGCCACTATTTATTACCAAAGCCGAGGGCGTTCACACCTTTGATGCCGATGGTAAACAGTACATTGATTATGTAGGCTCTTGGGGCCCGATGATCTTAGGTCATAACCATCCGGAGATTAAACAAGCAGTGCTTGCAGCGGTTGAAAATGGCCTTTCGTATGGCGCGCCGACGGAAACTGAAATCCTAATGGCGGAAAAAGTAAAAGCGCTAGTACCATCTATTGAAAAAGTGCGCATGGTAAGTTCAGGTACAGAAGCGACCATGAGTGCCATTCGCCTTGCTCGTGGTTACACAGGCCGCGATAAAATCTTAAAGTTTGAAGGCTGTTACCACGGCCACGCTGACTCCTTGCTTGTTAAAGCAGGCTCAGGTGCACTTACCATGGGTGTGCCGAATTCACCTGGTATTCCTGCAGATTTCGCCAAACATACATTAACAGTTTCATTTAATAATCTTGATGAAGTAAAAGCGATTTTTGACCAGTATAAAGATCAAATCGCGTGTGTGATCATCGAGCCTGTTGCTGGAAATATGAACTGTATTCCACCGGTAGAAGGCTTTTTAGAAGGTCTACGCGAAGTATGTACTGACAATCAAAGCGTGCTTATCTTTGACGAAGTAATGACGGGTTTCCGTGTTGCACTTGGTGGTGCTCAGCAGTACTACAACATCACCCCAGACTTGACCTGTTTAGGTAAAGTGATTGGTGGCGGTATGCCTGTGGGTGCATTTGGTGGTAAAAAAGAAATCATGGATTACATCGCCCCAGTTGGCCCTGTTTATCAAGCAGGTACGCTGTCTGGTAACCCAATTGCTATGGCTGCCGGTTTAAAAGCGCTAGAGCTGCTTTCAAAAGAAGGGCTACACGCAGAGCTTGAAGCTAAGAGTAAAGCCCTGTGCGAAGGCTTCCAAGCAGCTGCTGATGAAGCAGGTATCGCGCTTACGACTAACTACGCAGGTGGTATGTTTGGCTTCTTCTTTACTGACGCTAAGAAAGTAACCAGCTATCAGCAAGCAACTGAATGTGACCTAGAGCGCTTCAAAAAGTTCTTCCACCTAATGCTAGATGAAGGCATTTATTTAGCCCCATCTGCATTCGAAGCGGGTTTCGTGAGTACAATGCATTCTGACGAAGAAATCGCTAACACTATCGATGCTGCAAAGCGTGCTTTTGCCAAGTTGTAATCACAGATTAAAACTTACATTAGTTTCTATTTAAAAAGCCCATTCAGGGCTTTTTTTGTTTTTTCAGCTACGCTTTGAATAAGCTTTTCAAAAGCTTCGGTCTATTTAATACCAGTTGTATTAAGTAAATGATCTATCTTGAAGCGGGGAAATAGCTTTAGTAGCAAGGCAAAAATTTTGCTTTTTAGTTGTTCTAAATGAGAAATTTTTAACGAAGCTAATATGCTATTTCACCCTTCAAATTGATTAGAGAATTAATTCAATTGGTATAACCTAGACTCAAGTTATTTAAGCGCATTTAGTTAATAACGCTATGCAAAGTTAAAACTATCATACAGAGGAAGTGATGGCTGGATTTAATACGCTAATTAATCCTGCAACCCGTTTGATGGCGCGGTTGCGATACAAAACCAAAATGGCCGTTGTATTTGGTATTTTATTACTACCGCTAAGCCTCAGCTTGTTTTTTCTGAATGGCGTACTTAACCATTCCATCTCTGTCAG
The DNA here is from genome assembly GCF_022398435.1 of Pseudoalteromonas sp. Isolate6. Taxonomy (NCBI): domain Bacteria; kingdom Pseudomonadati; phylum Pseudomonadota; class Gammaproteobacteria; order Alteromonadales; family Pseudoalteromonadaceae; genus Pseudoalteromonas; species Pseudoalteromonas sp. Isolate6. The sequence continues at coordinate 6,020 of NZ_JAKEVK010000178.1, forward strand.
TGAGATGCAAAGACAGGGGCTCACGCTTTACCCTAGCATGTTGGAAAATATATTAGCGGGTAAAGCTTCCGATAATTCAATTTTATTGCAACGCGCTAAGTTGCCCAAAGTGAATGCCGCAGGTGCAAGCGCCCTTGAGCAGCTCTCTATTGCATCTCAACTTGCCGTCGATGATGATCTTGGACGCAGTTACCTGAATCGCACGCTTGTTGAATCTGCGCCAAGATTAATATCGCAAATCAATCAAATTGAAGCGCAAGCACGCGATATCATCAAAAGGGGAAGCTTTACTCCTGATAGCTTTATTGCACTGTCCAATTTAAACAAGGGTCTCCCAGGCGTTACTACACAATTCTCCGGCAAACTCAATATTGCAATCAATGATAGTCAGCAACTCAAAAAGCAGCTCAGTCAACCATTAGCTGAGCTTGAGTCTAGCCTGTCAGATTATCAGCAAGCGGTGAAAACAGGCTTGTTAGATCCTGATGAGCTGGCACTCTCACAAGCGCAATTTAACCATTACTATCAAAGTGCAAGTGATGCTATCAAGCAGTTTGTTAATGTTGCGACACCCACACTTGCCGCGCTTGTCGCTGAAAAACAAAACCAACAACAGTGGATAAGGAACACTGTTGCCTTGGCTTCACTACTCGCACTAATTATTGCCATTTATCTTATGTTTGGCTTTTACTCCTCTGTCATGGGTACCATCACGACTTTCTCACATGCCGCTCAGAGCGCTTCTCGAGGGGATTTAAGCATCAAAGCGCAGACAACGGGTTCCGACGAGCTTAGTCAAATTATTGAACAATTTAATGCGGTACTAAACGCCTTTATCTCTTTACTTGGTAACGTTCGACTAAGTAGTAACGAGCTGCAGCAAGCAACAAAAACACTCAACCAAATAAGCCAAGATACTGAGAAGGATGTCGCCCAGCAGGAGAATAAGATCCAGTCTATCCACCACTCACTCGAGAATATGGCGCAGTCTGCTCGCTCAGTCGAGGACGCCGCATTTAGCGCCACAGAGCTGGCCTCCGTAGCAGCTAAACAAGTAAAACAAAGCAGCGTCAATACCACAGCCTTAGCGGGACAAATGACCGAACTACAAGCTGAGTTTCAACAAAGTCGCGTAGCCTTAGATAAGCTCGCGGAAGACACGCAAAACATTAGCCAAGTGAGTTCTGCGATTAGAGAGATTGCCGAGCAAACCAATTTACTTGCGCTCAATGCCGCAATTGAAGCTGCTCGTGCAGGTGAACAAGGTAGAGGATTTGCGGTGGTAGCAGATGAGGTTCGAACGCTTGCGCAAAGAACGCAGCAACAAACAGAAGAAATACATAATATTATTCAATCACTACAAGCCGCGTCCAGAGACACGCAAGACAAAATGCGTAGCAGTGAAGACAATATGGCACAAAGTGTTATTGCGGCCAATGAAACCAATGAAGTGCTTCAGCACGCAGAGCAAAGCATGCGAGACATAGATGAACAAGGGAAACTGATCAGTCAGTTAGTGCAACAACAAACCCAAGCGACTGAACACGCATTGAATGAATCATCTGAGATCAGTAACTTAGCACAACATACACTGGGCTCTGCAAGAGCAACTCAAAGCGATGCAAAAAAACTTGGCAAACTATCACAAAGTTTAAATAGAGAAATCGATAAATTTAAAGCCTAAGACTGACAGCTAGTATCAATAGATCCTAGCTGTCATTACTTGGCTCAACATCTGGGCCTTGGTTCGAACATGCTCTCTCTAATAGGTAGCTGTAATACAGGACCACAACTCGGAGGCGATTGCTTGCCCGTTTTCGGGTTGATAAACGCCCAGCGAATGGACTTTGGACGCTCATCAACAATCGCTTGTGGGTTCAGTGGTTTAAGATAACGAATATAGAGCTCAAGCGCACCTTGGCTGCCCGTTAATCCCGTTGGCTTATTATCATCACGACCAATCCAAGCAACGGTGACCGTATTTTGATCAAAGCCTGCAAACCAGCTGTCTCTTAAATCATTACTAGTCCCCGTTTTCCCTGCAAGTTGAATAGAGGGAAAGTGAAGGTTAAGACGTTTAGCTGTTCCTTTTTTGGTTACTCTCTTCATGCCATATTTCGTCATGTATACCGCGTCGCTGTCTAGGGTTTGGCTTTTTTGCACTGGGTGTTCGTATACCAGCTTACCCAGTGAATCGGTAATAGCCATGACACTGGTCAACTTGCTCTGCTTACCGTCTGCAGCAAGTGTGGTGTACGCCTGTGCAATTTCAAAACTGGATAGCTCTAACGCCCCCAACAATAAAGAAGGATAAAGTGGAATAGACTTAGAGACACCAAGATCATTCAAAGTTTGCGCCACTCGATTGACCCCCACATCTAGACCAAGGTTTACTGCTGGAATATTGATGCTATTGCTAAACGCTTCGAACATTGGCACTTGGCCTCTGAATTTATGATCAAAGTTTTCTGGAGACCAGACCCTACCTGAACCATCTGTCACTTCAAGGGGGCTATCATCAAGTAGCATACCTAGGTGATAGTTTGGATTCGACAAAGCGCTCAAATAAATAGCGGGCTTGACCAGTGAACCTATATTGCGCTCGGTGTCTAATACCCGATTAAAACCTGAAAACTTCAACTGACGACCAGCAACTAACGCAGATACGCCCGCTTTTTCAACATTGACTGACAGCATTGCAGTCTCTAGATCTTCCGTTTTAAAGCGACGCTCTAGGTAAGGTAAGCCCTTTTTAACGGCATCTTCCATCGCCGTTTGCTTTTGTAAATCGAGATAGGTAAAAATCCGAATTCCAGAGTCTACGATGTCATCATCAGGCACAAGCTTCTTTAACTCGCGATTCACCAACTCCAAATATCCAGGGTATGACTGCATACGGCTCGCTTTTAAAGGCTGTACATCAATCGGCCTTGCCAGCGCTGCGCGATATTCGGGCGTTGTGATAAGGCCATTTTCTACCATCAACCTTAAGACTAAATCGCGCCTTTCCATTACCCGTTCTGGGTAACGTCTTGGATTATAAAAAGACGGCCCTTTAACCATCGCAACTAACATAGCGACCTGATCAAACTCAAGCTCATCGACAGGCTTACCAAAATAAAAGTCGGCCGCAAGTCCCATACCATGAACGCCCTGATTATAGGCTTGTCCTAAAAACACTTCGTTTAAATAGGCTTCAAGGATTTCATCTTTGCTGTAACGAAAATCTAAAATCAATGCGATGAATGCTTCATTCACCTTGCGAATTAAGGTGCGATCTCTAGTGAGATAAAAGTTCTTTGCGAGCTGTTGCGTAAGCGTGCTACCACCTTGCACGGTTCGCCCAGCTTTGATGTTGGCATACAGCGCACGCAAAATAGACAGCGCAGAAACGCCATGATGTTCGTAAAAGTCTCTATCTTCTACCACTAGCAGTGTTTCTTTTAAAATATTAGGGAATTTATCGAACGGAACAAACTCTCTGTCTTGACGCGATTCATTGCCGATCCGGGCAATTTGCACCGGCTCCAAGCGAGCGCCGGCTAAGCGTCGACCTTGATTATCAACAATATTGGCAAGCTTCTTACCAGCAAAATTAAGCGTAAAAATACGTGCGGTTTCTGGGCCATCGTAGAATTCGAATGCGCGACGATGGATGGTGATTGTGCGACCTTGAACAATGTACTGACCGGTACGACTGATACGATTTACACGGGAATAATTAAGCCGTTTCAGCTCCCACAACACTTCATCCTCATTTAGGAACTGATCAGGGAAAAACTGCATCGACCTGGCATAAACCTGAACAGGAAGCTCCCATTTATTGCCCTCAAACTGCCGGCTTATTTTCGCGTCTAAGTAGATGATATAGATTGCTACAAGGAATATCGCCGCAATGGTCCCCTTCCAAAAGAAAGACCACAATGAGCTCAGTACACGGCTTTTCACTCTTTGCATCTTAGAACCGTTTTGCTGGGTATTGTTTTTACGCGAAGTGTTCGCTTTGACGTTTGATTTTTTGGCAGGTGTTCTTTTCTTTTTATCCGTCATGACCCAAGTAAAACTAAAAAATGAATCGCAAGATGGTAGGGTAACCTAAATTAACAACTGCTGAAAGTAGAATAATAT